>NZ_JBMDXT010000036.1:0-15011 GCF_048594475.1 Nakamurella sp.
GGCCCCAGGGCGCCGGCCCGGGGCGGCCCCGGTCGGGGCGCCGGGGCCCCCGCCCCCCGCGGACCGCATCGCCGGCCGGGCCTGGGACCTGATGGCCGGGGCGGTCGGCGCGCTGCCCGGGGTGGTGGCGCCGCCCGCCCGGCCGGGCCGGGCCTGGATCGGCCGGTACGTGCGCCGGGTGCAGCGCGTCGCCCGCCACGAGCCCGCGGTGGCGGCCGCGCTGATCCGGGTGACCGCGCTGCTCGACCCGCCGCCGGCCCTGCTCGCTCCGCGGGTGATGGCCCGGGTGCTGCGGCCGGGCGCGGCCGAGCGATCCCGCCCCACCGCCTCAGAACACCGTGCGGACGATCCCGCCGTCGGCCCGCAGCGCGCTCCCGTTGATCGCCGACGCCCGCGCGCTGGTGACGAACGCGACGACGTCGGCGATCTCGTCCGGGTCGATCAGCCGGGCCAGCAGTGACGTCGACCGGTTGTCGGCCATGAACCGGGCCTCGGCCTGCTCGTAGGGCAGCTCCGGGAACAGATTCTGCACGAACTCCCGCACGCCGTCGGTGCGGGTGGAGCCGGGCAGCACCGCGTTGACCGTCACCCCGGTGCCCTTCGTCAGCTCGGCGAAGTTGCGCGAGATCGACAGTTCCATCGTCTTGGTCGCGCTGTAGTGCGGCAGCTCCGGCGCCGGCGCCAGCGCCGCCTCGCTGGAGATGAAGACCACCCGACCCGTGCCGCGGGCCAGCATGCCGCCGATGTAGTGCCGGGTCAGCCGGACGCCCGACAGCACGTTGATCCCGAACAGATCGAGCCACTGCTCGTCGGTGGACCGGTCGATCGGGACCGGCGTGTAGATGCCCAGGTTGTTGACCAGGATGTCGACGTCCGGCCGCTGCTCGACGATCCGGGCGCACCCCTGCGCGGTGCCGGCGTCGCCGACCAGGCCGGTGACCGACCCGGAACCGTGACCCCGCTCGGTGAGCGTCGCGGCGAGTTCTTCGGTCGCGATCGCGACCCGGTCGGCCGAACGGCCGTTGACGATGACGTCGGCGCCCTCCGCGGCCAGGGTGGCGGCGATCCGCAGCCCGATGCCGCCGGTCGACGCGGTCACCAGTGCGGTCCGTCCTGCGAGTCCGAGATCCATGTCCTCAGGCCGCCTTCCGATGGGAGGTGAGCTGCTCCCGGACGAACGCCAGGGCGTCGCCGGCCACCTTGTCCGGATCGGTCCACGGGTCCCGCCAGAGCGCGACCAGGCTCGCCCAGTCCGGCCCGAGGACACTGGGCGAGAACGACTCGAAGGTGATCGGGCCGGTGTAGCCGATCCGGGCCAGTGCGCCGAAGACGTCGTCCCAGTCGATCGTTCCGTTGCCGAGCGGCCCTCGGTGACTCTCGGCGATGTGGACGTAGCCGAGCACGTCGGCGACCGACTCGAACGCCGCCCCGAGCGAGACCTCCTCGATGTTCATGTGGAACAGGTCGCCGTGCACGAACAGGTGCGGCGAGCCGACCGCGCGGACCAGGTCGGCGGCCTGGCCGACGGTGTTGATGAAGTTGCTCTCGTACCGGTTCAGGGCCTCCAGGCCGACCCGGATGCCGGCCGCACCGGCCCGCCGGGCGATCCGCCCGTAGATCTCCACCGCCCGCTCCCGGGCGATGAGCGCCGCGGCGGTCGTGTACCGGTGGACCGCGGAGAAGCTCGGCCCGCCCAGGGCCGGCGAGCCCATCTCGGCGGCGGCCACGATCGCCCGCTCGACGAACTCCTCCCCCCGCCGGGCGACCTCCGGATCGGCGCTGGAGATGTCGGCGGTCAACGTGCCGCACACGGCGGCGATGACGCCGACGCCGTACTCCTTCGCCAGCCGCGCGGTCATCGCGGTGTCGGTGGCCGCCGGGTCGAACATCAGCACCTCGACCAGGTCGTACCCGAGGCCGGCGGCCCGGGTGAAGACGTCGCGGGCGGCGTCCTCGGACCAGTCGGCGGTGTAGACCAGCGAGTGCAGGCCGATCTCGTTCATGTCAGTTCGCCTTTCCGGCCAGCGCCGGTTCGCGGCGGCGGCCGATGGTGGACAGCAGGTTCCGGGTGAGCTGGCCGCGCCAGATGTCGATGCCGACGGCGATCAGGATGATCAGCCCGATGGCGATGCTCTGGATGGCCGGGGAGACCGCATTGAGGTTCAGCGAGTTCTGCACCACGGTGATGATGAGCACGCCGATCAGGGTGTTGACGATGTGGCCGCGGCCGCCGGCCAGGCTGGCCCCGCCGACGACCGCGGCGGCGATGGCCTGCAGCTCGATCAGGGTGCCGTAGTTCGGCGAGCCCGAGTTCAGCCGGGCGGACAGCAGCACCGCGCCGATGGCCGCGCAGCCGCCGGCGATGACGAAGGCCAGCATCCGCACCCGCTTGACCCGGACCCCGGACAGCCGGGCGGCGTTCTCGTTGCCGCCGATGGCGTAGATCTCGCGGCCGACCGTGGTGAAGTTCAGCACCACCACCGCGATCGCATACAGCACGACGACGTACAGGAACGGCAGCGGGATGCCCAGGACCTGGCCGTAGAAGATCGTCTCCAGCGCCGGGGACAGCGAGAAGATCGGGGTGCCGCCGCCGATCGTCAACGCCAGGCCCTTGAAGGCGGACAGCGCGGCCAGCGTCACGATGAACGCCGGGATCTTCAGGTACGCGACGAAGAACCCGTTGATCGCCCCCAGTGCGGCCCCGCCGGCCAGGACGGCCAGGATGGCCGGGACCAGCGGCCACCCGTCCAGCTTCATCAGCGAGGCCAGCAGCATGGTCAGCAGCGCGATCATCGACCCCGGGCTCAGGTCGATGCCACCGGTGAGGATGACGACCGTCGAACCGATCGCCACGATCGACAGCACCGCCGCCTGCATCGCGATGTTCTGGAAGTTGTCGGTGGCCAGGAAGTTCGGGGTGGTGAGGGCGACGATGACGAGAATGACCAGCAGGGCCAGGGCCGGCCCCGCGAACTCGGTCAGGGACGATCGCTTCATCGGGATTCTCCTGAGCTGGACAGCACGGCCGGCGCCGGGACTGGTGGCTGGTGGGGGGCTTCCGCCGCACTGACCAGGTCGCCGTGCGAGACCTGATCGGCCGGGCGGACGTCGGTGACGCGCCCGTGCTTGACGATGGCGATGCGGTCGCTCATCGCCAGCAGTTCGTTGTGGTCGGAACTGATCAGCACGACCGACTGGCCGGCCCGGGTCAGTTCGTTGATCAACCGGTAGACGGCGAGCTTGGCCCCGATGTCGATGCCCTGGGTGGGCTCGTCGAGGATGACGATCCGGGACCCGGTGAACAGCCAGCGGGCGATCAGCACCTTCTGCTGGTTGCCGCCGGAGATGAGGTTGACCGTCTTGCCGGCGGCGGCGGGCGTGATCTCCAGATCGGCGATGTAGCGCCGGGCGGTCGCCCGCTCCTTGCCGTGGTCGAACAGCGGACCGCGGCGGACCGCACCCAGCCGGGCCATGGTGATGTTGGGGCCGGCCGCGAAGTTGAAGAACAGGCCGTCGTACTTACGGTTCTCCGGCACCAGGGCGATGCCGGCGCGGATCGCGTCCTGGGGACCGCGCAGCCGCAGCGGTGCGCCGTCGACCCGGATCTCGCCCCCGGTCAGCGGATCCGCGCCGAACAGCGCCCGGGCGATCTCGGTGCGGCCGGAGCCGATCACCCCGCCGAGGCCGAGCACCTCGCCGCGATGAAGGTCGAACGAGGCCCCGCGGACCCGGGTCGCGGTGCGCAGGTCCCGCGCGGTCAGCACGACCTCCGGCGTCGCGTTGCGCTCCTTGGGGTAGTGCTCGCCGACGTCCTGCCCGATCATCGCGGCGACGATGTCGTCGACGTGCAGCCGGGTCTGGCCGCTGGCGCTGGCCACCCGGCCCTGCCGCAGGATGGTGAACGAGTCGACCAGCTCGACCACCTCGTCCAGCCGGTGCGAGATGTACAGGATGGCCACCCCTCTGGCCTTGAGCCGGCGCAGCAGGCCGTGCAGCAGGGCGATCTCCTGCTGGCCGAGAGCGGTCGTCGGCTCGTCCAGGATGAGCAGGCCGGCGTCCTGGGACAGCGCCTTGGCGATCTCGACGAGCTGCTGCTCGGCGACCGACAGGTCACTGACCCGGGTGTCCGGGTCGATGTCCAGGCCGAGCTCGCCGAGGATGGCCCGGGCGGTCGAGGTGACGGCCCGCCAGTCGACCAGCAGGCCGCCCCGGCGCCGCGGATGCCGGCCCATGGAAATGTTCTCGGCCACCGTCAGGTGCGGGATGAGCGAGAACTCCTGGTAGACCGTGGCCACGCCCTGGGCCCGGGCGGCGGCCGGGCCGGCCAGGGTGACCGGGCGTCCCTCGTGCCGCAGCTCACCGGCGTCCGGCTGCTGCACCCCGGACAGGATCTTGATGAGGGTGGACTTGCCGCAGCCGTTCTCCCCCAGCAACCCGTGGATCTCGCCGGCCTGCAGGGTGATGCTGATCCCGTCGTTGGCCCGGACCCCGGGGAACACCTTGGTGATGTCCCGCAGTTCCCAGAGCGGTGGGCCGCTCGCCTGGACCGTCATGGTCGTCCTCCTTCGCGCCGAGGGGCTCAGTAGTCCTTGGACGGCTTGGGGAACAGCCCGGCCGGGTCCTGCAGGATCGAGACCGCGTTGTTCTTGGTGACGATCTCGGTCGGCGCGTCCACGTAGCCGACCTGGGCCTTCTTGTTGAGCAGGTCGATCGCGTACTGGGCGGCCATCGCGCCCATGGCCACCGGGTCGGTGTCGGTGGTGGCCGTGATGCCGTCGCCGTTGGCGATCGCCTCGATCGCCGCGGTGTCGCCGTCGTAGCCGTACACCTGGACGTCGGTGCGGCCCAGCGACTTCACCGCGAGGGCCGCCCCCTCGGCCATGTAGTCGTTCGCCGCGTAGAGCACGGTGACGTCCGGGTTGGCCTGCAGCAGGTCCATCGCCGCGGTGTTGCCCTTCTCCACGCTCCAGCCGCCGTTGATCTGCGTCTTGACCGTCCAGTTGCTGCCGGCCAGCCCGTCGATGAAGCCGCCGGACCGCTCGGTGTCCAGGTAGCTGGGCTCCCCGTTGAGGATGCCGACCTGCCGCGGCGAGCCGTCGGACTGCGCGACCGCGTGCTGGGCCAGCTTCTTGTTGGCCACCCGCTGGGACACGCCGACCACGCCATCAACCGGCGAGGGGTAGTTGGGGATGTCCGAGTTGATGATGATGACGGCCTTGCCGGCGTCCACGGCCTTCTGCACCAGCGGCGCCAGCGAGTGCTCGTCGAAGCTGATCAGCAGGATGGCGTCGACGTCCGGCCGGGAGGTGACGTCCTGCAGCATGCCCAGCTGGCCGGCCTGGTCGCTGCCCGAGTACGGCGAGAGCATGAAGCTCTCGGCCCCGGGCACCGACTTGATCCCCTCGTACAGGGCCAGGTGGTAGTTGAACTCGGTGCCCATCGGCAGGTAGGCGATGGTGGGCGTCCCGCCGTCGTAGGTCAGCTTGTCCAGCGAGGCGGCGGCGCCGTCGGCGAGCGGGATCGGCGCCGGGTACGTCGGCGCGGTGCCCGAGCCCGCCGCGAGCGAGGCATCGGTGCCGCCGGCGGCCGAGGAACTGCTGGCCGCCCCGCCACCGGTGAGGGCGCACGCGGAGGCGCCCAGCAGGGTGAGGGCGCAGGTGGCGGCGAGCACGCTGCGGCGCAGGGTCTTTCGGTGGTGACGCATGGTTCTCCTGTCGGGTGACGGCACTGTCGGGGAAAGGAAGGTCGTTCAGTGCGCGGGGGCGGCGGTGGCCGCCAGCGCGATCCGGGAGAGCTCGTCGAACTCCGGCCCGGCGGTCGGGATGCCGGTCGGCAACCGGTCGGCGAAGACCTCGGCGATCACCCGGGTCCAGCCGTGCAGGAAGTAGAACCAGCCATCGATGGCGATGACGCCGACGGTGCCTTCCTGCGCGCGGGCCTGGTCGAGGAAGACCAGGTCACCGCGATAGTTGAAGTCCCAGGCCCGAGCCCCGTCCGGGAACCGGACGGCGTCCGTGAGCGGCGAGCCGGGCCGGTCCTTGCCCAGCCCGGTGGCGTTGGCGATGACCGAGCCGGCCGGCCGGGCGGCGACCAGGGCATCGTTGTCGGCCGGGGCCGGAGCCAGGTGGTACTCGATCGGGACGGCGAAGCCGATCCGCTCGTGGATCTGGCGCATCTCGGCCAACCGGCCGGCCCGCCGGTTGCTCACCACGATGCGCCCGGGAACCTCCTCGCCGGCCTGTGCGCGGCGGTGCAGGGCCAGGGTGAGCGCCAGCGAGCTGCCGCCCGCGCCGAGCAGCAGCAGGTCGGCACCCGTCCTCGACCAGTGGCCGGCGCCGACGACCGCGTCCAGCGCGAGCGCGCAGGTGATCGGGTCCTTGGCGTCCCCGTAGAGGGTGCGGCCCCCGTCCCGCTTGGAGATGCTGCTGACCTCGCCGAGGGTCTCGGTGTCCGGGCCGACCTGGTCGAACAGGTCGGCGGCGGCCCGGTACAGGTTCAGCTTGTGGGTCGTCACCAGGGCGCCCAGCGAGTGCGGGTCGTTCTTGATCCCGGAGACCACGGCCCGGTAGTTGGCCGGGTCGTCGTCCAGGGCCAGGTCGATCCCGGTCAGGGTGGCGTCGAGACCGAGATGCCGGGCCCAGGCCGGGAACACCCGGCGGATGGACGAGGAACCGGTGCTCACCCCGATGAAGTAGAAGGTCGGCCGGTCCGCCGACCGGAACCGGATCACCATCAGTGCTCCTCCCAGTCGCGGACCCGCTCGACCGCCCGCAGCCAGCCGGCGTGCCGCCGGTCGGCCTCGGCCTGCTTCATCGCCGGCTCGAACCGGCGCTCCAGCCGGAACGTCCGGGCCAGTTCGGCCCGGTCGGCCCAGAACCCGACGGCCAGCCCGGCCAGGAAGGCCGCGCCCCGGGCCGAGGACTCGGTCACCGTCGGGCGCAGGGTGGGCACCCCGAGCAGGTCGGCCTGGAACTGCATCAGGAAGTTGTTCTTCGACGCCCCGCCGTCGACCTTGACCTCGACCAGCGGGATCCCCGAGTCGGGGGCCATGGCGTCGGTGAGATCGCGGATCTGGGAGGCGATCGCCTCCAGGGCCGCGCGGATGACGTGGTTGCGGTTGACCCCGAAGCTCAGGCCCAGGATGCCGCCGCGGGCGTACGGGTCCCAGTACGGGGTGGCGAGGCCGACGAACGCGGGCACGAAGTAGACCCCGGCGGTGTCGGGCACCCGCAGCGCCGCGAACTCGGTGTCGGCCGAGTCGTAGACGATCTTCAGCTCGTCCCGCAGCCACTGGATGGTCGCCGCGGAGACGAAGATCAGCCCCTCCAACGCGTACTGCACCTGGCCGTCCACGCCCCAGGCGACCGTGGTCAGCAGGCCCTTCTCCGAGAAGACGGGCTCGGCACCGGTGTTCATCAGCAGCGAGGCGCCCGTGCCGTAGGTCGACTTGACCATGCCCGGCTCGAAACAGGTCTGGCCGAACAGGGCGCCGTGCTGATCGCCGACGGCGGCGGCGACCGGGATCCGCACCCCGAAGAACACCGAGGCGTCCGTGTGCCCGTAGACCTCGCTGGTCGGCCGGACCTGCGGCAGCATGGCCCGCGGGATGTCCAGCTCGGCCAGCATCACCGGATCCCAGTCGAGCCGGTTGATGTCGAACAGCATCGTGCGGGAGGCGTTGGAGTAGTCGGTGACGTGCACCGCCGTGCTCGACCCGGCCCCGCCGGTCAGGTTCCAGATCAGCCAGCTGTCCACCGTGCCGAACAGCAGGTCGCCGGCGACGGCCCGCTCCCGGGCCCCGGGCACCGTGCGCAGGATCCAGTCGATCTTGGTGCCGGAGAAGTAGGCGTCCACCACCAGCCCGGTGGTGCGGCGCACGTGATCCGTCAGGCCCTTGGCCTTGAGCTCGTCGCAGCGGCCGGCGGTCCGCCGGTCCTGCCAGACGATCGCGTTGTGCACCGGGTGCCCGGTGTGCCGGTCCCAGACGACCGTCGTCTCCCGCTGGTTCGTGATGCCGATGGCGGCGACCTGCTCGGCCCCGACCCCGGCCAGGTCGAGCACCTTGTGCGCGACGGTCAGCTGGGTGTTCCAGATGTCCACCGGGTCGTGTTCCACCCAGCCCGGTTTCGGGTAGATCTGGGTGAACTCCTGGCTGGCCTGCGCCACCACGGCGCCGGCCCGGTCGAACAGGATGGCCCGGATGCCGGTGGTGCCGGCGTCCATCGCCATCACGACCGAAGGGAGGGTGGTGCTGGCCGTCATGCCCGTGCTCCTGCCTGCTCCAGCTCCGAGGTGGCCTCGAGAGCGTCCCGACCGACGGTGATCCCGGCCTTCATGCCGGCGCCGGACGCGGCGTAGGCGAAGGCGTCGGCGATGTCGGCCAGATCGAAGGTGCGGGTGACCAGGGTGGACAGGTCGACCCGGCGTCGGCCGATCAGGTCCAGCGCCTGCGCGTAGTCGGCGTTGCTGGACCCGGTGGTGCCGGTGAGCGTGAGCCCCTGGTAGTGCACCCGGTTGGTGTCCAGCCCGACGTCCACCCGGGCGCCCAGGCCGGCGAAGAAGTTGACCCGCCCGTGCGTGGCCAGCAGCTGCACCGCGTCCGCCTGCACCTGCGGGCTGGACGCCGCGGTGATCGCCACATCCACGCCCCGGCCGCCGGTCTGGGCCAGCACGGCGGCGACCAGGTCGCGGTCGCCGACCTCGATCAGCGTGTCGGCGCCGTACCCGGCGATGCGGTCCAGCCGCCCCCGGCTGCGGTTGGCGACCAGGATCCGGCGGGCCCCGGCCAGCCGGGCGAGCATCACGGTGAACGCCCCGATCGGCCCCGCCCCGACGACGAGCACGTCGTCCTGCGGCCCGACGCCCACCGCCTGCACGCCGCGCAGGCAGCAGGAGAACGGTTCGGCCAGCGCGGCCTGCGCGAACGGCAGGCCGGCGGGCAGGTGGAAGACGTTGCCCCGCTGCACCGCGAACGCCGGCACGAGCAGGTACTCGGCGAAGCCGCCGTCCAGGCTGACCCCGAACGCCTCGTAGTCGGGGCACATGTTGTTCAGCCCGCGCCGGCACATCCCGCACCGCCCACAACCGACGTTCGGGGTGACGGCGACCCGGTCACCGGTCGCATACCCCTCGATCGGGCCGCCGGTGGCGACGATCTCGCCGGCCACCTCGTGGCCGAGTACCCGGTGCTGACCGGGCGCGATCTTGAAGTGGCCGTGCCGGGAGATCCGCAGGTCGGTGCCGCACACCGAGGCGGCCCTGACCTTGATCAGCAGGTCGCCGGGACCGACCGCGGGCACCGGCCGACCCTCGACCACCACGACGCCGGGTTCGCGGAAGACCGCGGCCGTCATCGAGTCCGTCATCGGGCACCGGCCAGGTCGGGCGCACCGGTGCGGTTCTCGGCCTCCGCGCGGGCCTCGGCGCCGACCGCGAACAGCACCTTGTTCGACCATTGCCGGCGGTCGAGCAGCTCGGTGAACAGCTCCGGCGCCTGCTCCAGCGGGGCGGTGTGGCTGATCAGCGGGTCCACCGCGATCCGGCCGGACGCGATCGCGTCGACCACCATCTCCCATTCGCTGTGCCCGGCCGGGGCGATGGTGGAGTTCCAGGTGCCGTACACCGTCAGCTCGCGGCGGATCAGCGAGGAGATCAGCGCCCGCGGGACGGTCACGTCACCCTTGAGGTCGCCCAGGATCAGCACCTGGCCGCGCGGCGCGGCGGCCTCCAGCGTCTGCAGCAGGGTCGCCGGCAGGCCGCTGGCCTCGACCGCGGCGTCCACGCCGCCGCCGGTGCGGGCGCGCACCTGCGCCACGGTCCCGGTCGGGCCGCCGGCGTCGTGCCCGGGGTCGATGGTCTCGAACCCCAGGTCGGCCATCAGCTCCCGCTTGCGCGGGTCGACGTCGGCGACCAGCACCCGCGACCACCCCAGCACCCGCAGCCACTGGGCGGCCAGCGCGCCGATCGGACCGGCCCCGATGACCAGTGCCGACCCGCCGGCCGGCACGGCGAGCTTGCGCACCGCGTGCAGGGCGACCGCGGCCGGCTCGACCATGGCCGCGTGCAGCAGCGGCATCGTGGCCGGCACCGCGATCAGGTTGCGCTCGGGCACCCAGAGCCGTTCCTGCAGACCGCCGTCGCGGCGGGACCCGAAGTAGTCGTAGCCGGAACCCAGCGCGGGCTGGCCGATCTCGGTGAGCGGGTCGGCCGGATCGGGCAGCAGCGGGAAGACCGCGACCCGGTCGCCGGGGCGCAGCCGCGAGCCGTCCGGCACCTGCTCGACCACGGCGGAGAACTCGTGGCCCAGCACCAGCGGGTAGTGGTAGGCGGTGCCGTGGCCGACCCGCAGCAGGTCGGAGCCGCAGACCCCCACCGCGCCCACGCGGATCAGCACCGGCCGGTCCCCGAACGGCTGCGGTTCGGGTACCTCGCCGTGACGCAGGACGCCGGGGGCGTCGAGCACGACGGCCTTCATCAGACCTCCATCCCGTAGCGGTGCGCCTTGTGGGTGGGGTACATCGAGAACGTGGGGATGGTGACGTCCGGGGTGCGGGTGGCGACGTAGAGCGCGGCCTCGGCGACGTTGGCGACGTCGATGCAGCTGGCGTGAATGCCCTCGCGCATCTCCTTCTCGTCCAGCCAGCCGTCGACGTAGGCGGGGATGTCGCCGTCGTACAGGCCCGTATCGATGATCTGGGTCATCGGGGTGGCCACGTGCGAAGGGTTCATCACCGTGACGCCGATGTTCTTGCCCTTGCCCTCGAGCAGGATGTTCTTGCTGAAGCCGAGCATGCCGTGCTTGGACGCCCGGTACGGGCTGTGGCCCGGCCCGGAGGCCAGGCGGGTCGACGAGGACCCCATGTTGATGATGCGGCCGCCGGTCGGCTGGGTCTGCATCACCAGGAACGCCTCGCGGCACATCAGGAACACCGCGGTCAGGTTCGGACCGATGGTGGCGTTCCACTCGGCCAGGCTGACCTCGGTCACCGGCGGGGACAGCGAGTCCCGGCCGGCACTGTTGACGACCAGGTCGACCCGACCCCAGTCGGCCACGGCCTTGGCGAAAAGACCCTGCACGGCGGCCTCATCGGTCACGTCGGCGGTCACCCCGGCGACGGTGACCTCGGTGTCCCCGGCCCCCTCCTGGATGCTGGCGACGACCTTCTTGAGCCGGTCACCGTCGATGTCGACCAGCAGCACCTTGGCCTGGTTGGCGGCGAAGACCCGGGCGACGGCGTCGCCGATGCCGGAGGCGGCGCCGGTGACGATGGCGACCTTGCCGGCCAGGGCGGTGCCGGGCGTGGCCAGGTAGTCGGGGCTGTAGTCGATCGAGATACTCATGCGCTCCTCGTTTCGGATGGGCGACGCACGCGCGCGACCAGGGCGGCCGCGGTCGCGGCGGCGGCCGCGACGGCGTCGAAACGCTTGTCGGTGATGTCTTTCTCGGTGGCGATCCAGGAGCCGCCGCAGGCGGCGACGAAGGGCTGGGCCAGGTAGTCGGGCAGGTTCGCCGGGGTGATGCCGCCGGTGGGCATGAAGGACACGTCCCGGTACGGCCCGGCGACGGCCTTGAGGAAGGCCAGGCCGCCGGCCGCCTCGGCCGGGAAGAACTTGACCAGCCGGATGTCCCGGGCCAGGGCGGCCTCGATGTCGGTCGGTGAGCTGATCCCCGGGATCACCGGCAGACCCAGCTCGCGGCCCGCGTCGACGACCACCGGGTTGAACCCGGGGGTGACCGCGAACGCCGCCCCGGCGGTGGCCGCCCGGCGCAGCGTGGACACGTCGAGCACGGTGCCGGCGCCGACCAGCACGTCCGGGACGGTGTCGCGCAACGCCGCGATCGCGGCGGCCGCGGCGTCGGTGCGGAAGGTGATCTCGGCGACCGGCAGGCCACCGGCGATCAGCGCCGCGCCGAGGGCCGGCGCATCGGCGGCGTCCCGGATGGTCACCACCGGCACGACACCGATGGCGCGGAGACGGTTGTCGAGTACTGCGTGATTCATGCTCGCCCTTTCGCGGCGGGGCCGGCCGGGCCGGCGGGCGGCCGGGATCGGCCTGGCGACCCGAGCCGCCGTCGGCATGACGGGGCTCGGGTGGGAGTCGGTGCGGATCGCCCCGGGCACGGGGGAGGTCGCTGCGATGGGCGTCATCGGACCCTCCCTCTTCCTCGAAGGCGTTCCCTGCGGTGACGATGACGTTCGCAGGAATTTCGAGCTGTGTCAAGACTGGTCGTAGAAATTTCGTACCGTGATGCGGACAGATACACCCACTCGTAGAAATTTCTGCCTTGCGTCTCAGTCTTGCAAATTTCATGTCATCTGTGGCAGGCTCCCGAGCCATCCCCTCCCCCGCCACCTCGGAAAGGTCTGCCCGATGCCGTCGTTCCACACCCCACCGCTGCAACCACTGCGCATACGCTTCGACAGCCAGGCGGCCACCGCCGACCCCGCCGGCCCCGTCCTGGTCCGCCGGATGTCCAGCCTGGAAGGACTTTTCGAGGCCGAACCGCTGCGCCGGGAACTGGCGGAGGCCGACGACCCGGTCGTCTACACCGTCGCCTCGTCACCGGTGCCGGAGCTGCCGCGGGAGCTGCCCCAGTCGGTCACCACCATCGCGCCGGGCACGCTGGACGGCGAGTTCTACATGACCAAGGGTCATCAGCACCCGGATCCGCAGGGCGAGATCTACCTGTGCCTGCGCGGGACGGGCGGGTTGCTCACGTTCGACGGCACGCGCACGTCCTGGATCGAGATGACGCCCGGCGTCATCGGGTACATGCCGCCCGGCTGGGCCCACCGCAGCGTGAACACCGGGGACGAGGAGTACCAGTTCCTCGCCGTCTACCCGGGGTCGGCCGGCCACGACTACCAGTGGGTCGTCGAGAACGGCATGGGCGAGCGGATCTTCCGGGGTCCGGCCGGCGTGGTGCGGCGCCCGTTCCGGGTCGACACCGGCGTGCCGGCATGACGGCACCGACCGTGCTGGTCACCGCGCGCTCGTTCGGCACCGGCCGTCGGGACCTGGCCGCCGACCTGTCGGCCGACGGTATCCGGGTGCTCCGGGGCCCGGCCGACCACCGGACTCTGGCGCCGCTGCTCGCCGAGGTCGACGCCTGGATCGCCGGAACCGGACCGGTCACCGACGAGCATCTGGCCGCCGCCCCGCGGTTGCGCATCGTGGCCCGGTACGGGGTCGGGGTCGACGCGGTCGATCTGGTCGCCGCCGCCCGACGCGGCATCCTGGTCACCAACACCCCTGGAGCCAACAGCGGCGCGGTCGCCGACCACGCGATCGCCCTGCTGCTGGCCGCGCTGCGCGGCGTCACCGCGGGCGACAAGCGGGTCCGCGGCGGGTCCTGGACCGTCGGCGAGCGGGCCCGGGAGCTCGGCTCGCTGACGGTCGGTGTCGTCGGCTTCGGCCGGATCGGCCGGGGGGTGGCCGCCCGGCTCCGCGGATTCGGCTGCCGGGTGCTGGCCACCGATCCCTTCGTCCCGGCCGACGCCGTGGCCGCCGCCGGAGCCGAACCCGTTGCGCCCGAGGCGATCGCGGAGACCTGTGAGGTGGTCACGCTGCACGCGCCC
Source organism: Nakamurella sp. (assembly GCF_048594475.1). NCBI lineage: Bacteria > Bacillati > Actinomycetota > Actinomycetes > Nakamurellales > Nakamurellaceae > Nakamurella > Nakamurella sp. Next base: position 13,584 of record NZ_JBMDXT010000036.1, read on the forward strand.
GGCGATGCCGTTGTCGTGACGCAGGCGTGGTTGGCCGCCGCACCACCCGGGCTCGTCCTGGTCAACACGGCGCGCGCGGCGCTGGTCGACGAGGCCGCCCTCGCCGGAGCCCTGCGGGCCGGGCGGGTCGCCGCCTACGCCGCGGACACCCTGGTGGCCGAGGGCGGCTTCGAGAGTCCCCTGCTCGCCGCTGATCTGGCCGACCGCGTGACCGTCACCCCGCACACCGCGGCCCAGACGGTCGAGGCGGTCGACCTGATGGGCCTGGGCGCCGTGACCGCCGTGCGCGCGGTCCTGGCCGGCGCGGACCCGGACCCGGCCGTCACGGTCGTGGGCCGGGAGAGACTGCTGACATGATCCGCACCGTGACCGGTGACGTCGATCCGGCGGCGCTCGGCCGGGTCGACTACCACGAGCACCTGTTCCAGGTCAGCCCGCTCCTGCCGGGCGACGACCTGGACGACGAGGACGCCGGCCGGGCCGAGGCGGGCTTGCTGCTGAACTCCGGCTTCACGGCCATGGTCGACGCCACCCCCATCGGCCTGGGCCGCCGGCCGGCGGCGCTGGCCCGCATCGCCGCGGCCACCGGACTGCACATCGTCGCCACCACCGGCGTGCACCGGGACGCGCACTACGGGGCGGACCACTGGCTCACCGGCCGGTCCGCCGACCGGCTCGCGGCCCTGTTCCTGCGGGATCTGGTCGACGGCATGCCCGCGGCCGACGCCCCGCCGGCCGGCCCCGCCCCGACCGGATCCGCCGGGGCCGACCCCACCGGTGTCCGGGCCGGACTGCTCAAGGCCGGCATCGACTACTGGTCGATCTCCCCCACGGCCGACCGGGTGCTGGCGGCCATCGGGCAGGCCCACGCGGCGACCGGCGCGCCGGTGATGGTGCACCTGGAACACGGCAGCGCGGCGTTCGAGGTGCTGGACCGGCTGGCCGGGCCCGAGGTGCCGGCCGATGCGGTCGCGCTGGCCCACATCGACCGCAATCCCGACCCGGGGTTGCACGCCGAGCTCGCCGCGGCCGGCGCCTACCTCGGCTACGACGGGGTCGCGCGGCACAAGGACTGGCCGGATTCGGCCGTGCTCGACTGCCTGGTCACGGCCGCCGGGCTGGGCGCCGCCGACCGCATCCTGCTCGGCGGCGACGTCGCCCGGCGCACCCGGTACGTCGCGTACGGCGGCCTGCCCGGCCTGGCCTACCTGGGCGAGCGGTTCGTCCCGCGGCTGGTGCGGGCCGGCGGCGCCGAGCTGGCCGACCGTGTCCTACGGGCCAATCCGGCCCGCTGGCTGACCCTGCGGAGGTCGGGTTGACCGCGATTCGGTGGCCGGTCGGGGAGACTGTCCCCATGACCACGGCGGGGGCGGGCAATCTGCTGCAGGAGATGGCCAGCCGGCTGCCGTACATGGCGCCGGCCATGCG
>NZ_JBMDXT010000360.1:0-15226 GCF_048594475.1 Nakamurella sp.
GGGGTATGTCGTGGCTCGCGTGGCCGTCGATGTCGTCATCAAGCCGGAGATCCTCGACCCGCAGGGCAAGGCGATCCTCGCCGCGCTCGGGCGGTCCGGGCACGCCGGGATCACCGCGGTCCGCCAGGGCAAGCACTTCGATCTCGAGGTCGACGACTCGGTCACCGACGCCGAGCTCGAGGAGATCGCCGGCACGCTGCTGGCCAACCCGGTGATCGAGACCTGGACCGTGACCCGGCTGGTCGACGCCTGATGGCCGGGACCGGACCGGCGCGGGTCGGCGTCATCACCTTCCCGGGCACGCTCGACGACGTCGACGCCGCCCGGGCGGTCACCTACAGCGGGGCCGAGGCGGTTGCGCTCTGGCACGCCGACGCCGACCTGCGCGGGGTCGACGCGGTCGTCGTGCCCGGCGGCTTCTCCTACGGCGACTACCTGCGGGCCGGTGCGATCGCCGCGCAGGCGCCGGTCATGCGGTCGGTCGTCGACGCCGCCCGCCGCGGGATGCCCGTGCTGGGCATCTGCAACGGCTTCCAGGTCCTGTGCGAGGCCGGCCTGCTGCCCGGGGCCCTGATCCGCAACGCCAGCCTGCGCTTCATCTGCCGCGACCAGTGGCTGCGGGTGGAGAACACGTCGACGGCCTGGTCGACCCGCTTCGATCCCGGCGCCGAGATCCTGGTCCCGATGAAGAACGCCGAGGGCTGCTACGTCGCCTCCGACGCCGTGCTGGACGAGCTGGAGGGCGAGGGCCGGGTCGTGTTCCGGTACGTCGGCGATCCGCCGCGGCAGGGGAACCCGAACGGCGCGCTGCGCGACATCGCCGGCATCAGCTCACCCGACGGCCGGATCGTCGGGCTGATGCCGCACCCCGAGCACGCCATCGACCCGCTGACCGGGCCGACCGACGACGGGCTCGGGCTGTTCTATTCGGTGCTGGATTCGATCGGGGTGTCCGCATGACCAGTCAGGACCAGGTGGCCCACCCGGCTCGTCCGACCCAGGCCGACCTGCTGGACATCACCGATCCGGTCGGCGCGGTCGACCTGGTCGACCAGGGCCCCGTGCTCGACACCGTGGCCCGGGCCGCCGCCACCCCGGAGGTCGAGCAGCCGTACCGCGAGCTCGGGCTCAAGGACGACGAGTATGCCCGGATCCGCGAGATCCTGGGCCGGCGGCCGACCGACGCCGAGCTGGCCATGTACTCGGTGATGTGGTCCGAGCACTGCTCGTACAAGTCGTCCAAGGTGCACCTGTCGTACTTCGGCCAGACCACCACCCCGGAGATGAAGGCCAAGATGCTGGCCGGCATCGGGGAGAACGCCGGCGTCGTGGACATCGGCGAGGGCTGGGCGGTCACCTTCAAGATCGAGTCGCACAACCACCCCTCGTTCGTCGAGCCGTACCAGGGCGCGGCGACCGGCGTCGGCGGCATCGTCCGCGACATCCTGGCGATGGGCGCCCGGCCGGTCGCGGTGATGGACCAGCTGCGGTTCGGCCCGGCCGACGCGGCCGACTCGCAGCGGGTGGTGCCCGGCGTGGTCGCCGGCGTCTCCGGCTACGGCAACTCGCTCGGCCTGCCCAACATCGGCGGCGAGGTCGTCTTCGACCCCTCCTACGCGGGGAACCCGCTGGTGAACGCGGCTTGCATCGGCGTCCTGCGGGCGTCCGACCTGCACACCGCGCACGCCTCGGGCACCGGCAACAAGGTCATCCTGTACGGCTCGCGGACCGGGCTCGACGGCATCGGCGGAGTCTCCGTGCTGGCGTCCGACACCTTCGCCGGCGACTCGGACGGGGGCTCCGGGAGCGGCCACAGCAAGGCCCGCAAGAAGCTGCCGTCCGTCCAGGTCGGCGACCCGTTCGCGGAGAAGGTGCTGATCGAGTGCACCCTGGAGGTGTTCCACGCCGGGCTGGTGGTGGGCATCCAGGACCTCGGCGGCGCGGGCCTGTCCTGCGCGACCTCCGAGCTGGCCTCGGCCGGCGACGGCGGGATGCACATCGTGCTCGACGCCGTGCCGCTGCGGGCCGAGGGCATGACGCCGGCCGAGATCCTGTCCAGCGAGTCCCAGGAACGGATGTGCGCGGTCGTCACGCCGGACAAGGTGGATGACTTCCTGGCCGTCTGCGCCAAGTGGGAGGTGCAGGCCGACGTCATCGGTGAGGTGACCGAGTCGGGCCGGCTGACCATCGAGTTCGCCGGCGAGATCGTGTTGGACGTGCCGCCGCGGTCCGTCGCGCACGACGGTCCGGTCTACCGGCGCCCGGTGCAGCGGCCGGACTGGCAGGACGCGCTGCAGGCCGACACGACGGCCGCCCTCGCCCGGCCCGAGGTCGGCGAGCTGCGCGAGCTGATCCTGCGGATGATCGGCTCGCCCAACCTGTGCTCGCGGGCCTGGGTGACCAACCAGTACGACCGGTACGTCCGGGGCAACACCGTGCTGGCCCAGCCGGCCGACGCCGGCATCATCCGGGTGGCCGAGGATCCGACCGAGACCGAACGCGGTCTGGCCATGGCCACCGACTGCAGCGGCCGGTACACGCTGCTCGACCCGTACGCCGGCGCGCAGCTGGCGCTGGCCGAGGCGTACCGCAACGTCGTGACGACCGGCGCCGTTCCGCTGGCGGTCACCGACTGCCTGAACTTCGGCTCGCCGGAGGACCCGGCGGTGATGTGGCAGTTCGAGCAGGCCGTCCGCGGGCTGGCCGACGGCTGCGCGCAGCTGGGCATCCCGGTGACCGGCGGCAACGTCTCGCTCTACAACCAGACCGCCGGGGTCAACATCCTGCCCACGCCCGTCGTGGGCGTGCTCGGCGTCATCGATGACGTCCGCCGGCGCACCATCCCGGGCATCGGTCAGGACACCGGCGAGACGCTGCTGCTGCTGGGTGCGACCCGGGACGAGTTCGACGGCTCGGCCTGGGCCGACGTCGTGCACGGGCACCTGGGCGGCCGCCCGCCGGCGGTCGACCTGGAGGCCGAGCGCACGCTCGGCGAGATCCTGGTCGCCGGCTCGCGGGACGGGATGATCTCGGCCGCGCACGACGTCTCCGAGGGCGGTCTGGTCCAGACGCTGGTGGAGATGTGCCTGTCCGGCGAGTCCGGCGCGCGGATCGTGCTGCCCACCGAGGACGTGGCCGCCGACGCCTTCCGGCTGCTGTTCTCCGAATCGACCGCCCGGGTGGTGGTCGCGGTGCCGCGGACCGAGGAGCTGCGGTTCACCGAGATGTGCTCGGTCCGGCAGCAGCCGTGGGTCAAGATCGGCGTCGTCGACCGTGGCGACACCGGGGCCCCGGACGAGCAGCGGCTGGACATCCAGGGGGTGGCCACGTTCACGCTGGCCGAGCTGCGCGCGGCGTTCGAGGGGACCCTGCCGGCGCTGTTCGGCTGAGCGTCAGGCGGTCGGGTCGCCGGTCCCGGACCGGGCCGGATCGTCCGGCGGCAACCAGGGCGGCCCGGCGGCCCCGGGCGCCGCTTCCGTCCAGCCACGGGCCGCGGATTCGGTCAGGGCCAGGTGCAGGAAGTCGGCCACGGCGGGCGCCGGCGGCTCGGCCCGCCAGGCCAGCGACCACGGGTAGTAGGGCTGGGCCTCCCGCGGCCAGGCGAGCGGCAGGCCGTGGGCGGCGTACCGGCGGGCGTAGCTGGCGAACTCCAGGAAGCGCGATCGGCCGGCTGACCGGCTGATCCGCGCCAGGCAGTGGCTGAACGCGCCCGGCGTCCCGAGCCACCGCAGCCGGACGCCGAGGTCCCGTTCCAGGGCTCGCAGGTAGTCGCCGTGCGCGTTGTAGCTGCCCGACTCGGGGGGATCGCCGAACACGTCCAGCGGGCCCTCGTGCAGCGAGGCCGTCCCGGCGCGCCCGTCGCCGCCGGTCGGTCCGCCGACCAGCACCAGCGGCTCCAACCGGAGCAGCCGGTGCTCCCAGCCGGCGGGATGGTCGACGAGCATTCGCGGGCTGATCCGCAGGATCGCAACGTCCAGGCGGTACTGCAGGAGCGCCTGCAGTTGCGCGGCGCTGTCCATCGCGTGCTCGGTCAGGGCCACGTCCGGGAACCGAGCGGCATACGCGTCGGCCACCTCGCGGCTGGTGTCGAGCTCGAACACGTGCGCCATCCGGACGGTGTCCGGCTGCGCGGGCTGCTGCATGGTCCGGGCGATGGCCAGCAGCCGGCGGGCCTCACCGAGGAACTGTTGCCCGCGGGCGGTCAGGGTGACGTGCCGGGTGTCCCGCACCAGCAGCTGCGCGCCCAGCTGATCCTCGAGCCGCCGGATCTGCTTGGACAGGGCCGGCTGGCTGACGTAGAGCTTGGCCGCGGCCCGTCCGAAGTGCAGTTCGTCGGCGACCGCCACGAAGTACCGCACCAGCCGCAGATCCAGGTCCAAGACGCCTCCGCTCGGTCGTCGGGAGGGTCGCCGGGGGTTGTCGGGCGTCGGGGCTCGTCGGGAGGGTCGCCGGGACAGGCGAACCACCGCGGTTCACGGTAGCCGGGAACGGGCCCGGCGGCGCCGTCCGGTTATCAATCCGTCCGTACCCGGTCTTGGACGGGTGGCCGGACCCGGGTGTTGGCTGGATCGGACCGGGGGGCCGACACATCTCGACGAAGGACGGCGAATGACCCGGTCCGGCACGCCCGTGGTGTTCATCCACGGTCTGTGGCTGCATGCGAGGAGTTGGCAACCGTGGATCGAGCGGTTCGCGGCGGCGGGGTACGACCCGATCGCGCCGGGGTGGCCGGGCGAACCGGCCACGGTCGACGAGGCCCGCGCGCAACCCGACCTGGTCGCGAACCTGGGTATCGACGACGTCACCGACCATTACGCCGGGATCATCGGGGAACTGCCCACTCCGCCGGTGATCATCGGCCACTCGTTCGGCGGCCTGATCACCGAGAAACTGTTGGGCCAGGGCATCGGGGCCGCCGGGGTGGCCATCGATCCGGCGCAGATCAAAGGGGTGCTGCCAATCCCGCTGGCCCAGCTGCGGTCCGGCCTGCCGGCGCTGGGCAATCCGGCGAACCGGCACCGCTCGGTGACCCTGACCGAGAAGGAATTCCGGTACGGGTTCGGCAACGCCCTGACCGAGGCGGAGTCGGCCGAGCTGTTCCGGGCGTGGACGATCCCGTCGCCGGCGCGGCCGCTGTTCCAGGCGGCCGCGGCCAACTTCGTCCTGCATTCGCAGGCCGCGGTCGACACCGGCAATCAGACCCGCGGCCCGCTGTTGCTGATCTCCGGTACCGCCGACCACACCGTGCCCGACGTCGTCACCCACTCGACCTTCAAGCGGTACCGCGATTCCACGGCGGTGACGCAGCTGCAGAAGTTCGAGGGGCGCGGCCACTCGCTGACCATCGACCACGGGTGGCGGGACGTGGCCGACGCGGTGCTGGACTGGCTGCGCGGATGCGGGATCTGATCATGCGCCGGTCGGATCGAGCGCCGCGCACCACGGCCGGTCAGGCGGCGCCGTGACGCGCGAGCTGGACGGTCGCATCGCCATTGTGACCGGCGCCAGCCGGGGCATCGGGGTGGCGATCGTCCGGAAGCTGGCCGCCCAGGGCGCCCACGTCATCGCGGGTGCCCGGCGGACCTCGGCCGAGCTGACCGAGCTGACCGCGGCCGGCGGGGTCGAGTTCGTCGCGGTCGACCTCGCCGGGGCCGATGCGGCCGAACCGTTGCTCGCCGCGGCGCTGGCCCGCGGCGGCGTGGACATCCTGGTGAACAACGTCGGGGCGGTCACCCCTCGGCCGGGTGGGTTCCTCTCCGTGACGGACGACCAGTGGGTGGCCTCGCTCGCCCTGAATCTGCTGGCCGCCGTTCGGGTCACCCGGGTCGTGCTGCCCACGATGCTGGCCGCCGGGCGCGGCAGCATCGTCACCATCGGTTCGGTCAACGCGTTCCTGCCCGACCCCGCCGTCATCGACTACTGCGCCGGCAAGGCGGCCCTGACGAACTTCAGCAAGGCGCTGTCGAAGGAGGTCGGCGGCCAGGGCATCCGGGTCACCAGCGTGAGCCCGGGGCCGGTCGCGACCGACCTGTGGCTCGGGAGCGGCGGTGTCGCGGCCACCATCGCCGCGGCCACCGGGGCGGACCCGGGCGCCGTCGCCGCCCAGGCGGCCGCCGCCAGCGTCACCGGTCGCTTCACCCGGCCGGAGGAGGTGGCCGAGCTGGTGGCGTTCCTGGCCGGCGACCGCGCCGCCAACATGACCGGAACCGACGTCACGATCGACGGTGGCCTGATCACGACGCTCTGAACCGCTCGTCGTCCGGGCCGGCCGTCGGTGGAGCTACGGGGTGCCGACGGGACGCCGGGCGTTCTGCACCACCCAGGCGGCCGACTCGACGGTCAGCCGGTGCCACCGCCGGTAGTGCCGCAGCATCGCGTGCTCACCGCCGCCGACGACCGAGCGCCGGATCGAGGCGCCGGCCGCCGTCGCGTGGGCGAGCCAGGGCTCGGTGGTCGGGGTCGGGATCATCCGGTCGTGGGTGCCCTGGACGACCCCGATCGGCACGCCCCGGAGCCCGACGACCGGGTCGTCGGGCTTGACCCAAGGGGCCAGCCCGACCGCCCCGATGACGGAATCGGCGGCCGCCGCCCGGCCGCGGGCGGTCTGCCCGCCGCGGCCGGTCTCCACGGCCGGCCCGGTCTGCACGGCCGGCCCGGTCTCCGCGGCCCGGCCGCTCGTGGCGGCCAGGTGCATCGCGACGCGGCCGCCGAGCGAGTGCCCGACGACGACGATCGGCCGGCCCGGGACGTGCTCGGCGATCTGTTCCAGGGCCCAGCGGGCGTCGCCCAGGACCGCCGCCCCGTCCCCGTTCCAGCCGCGCACCGAGTTCCGAAGCCGGTAGACCGCGGCACCGGGCAGGCCACGGGCGAGCGCGCGGGCCACCGGCACCAGGCGCAGCGCGGCCAGGCTCCACCGGCCGACCGGCACCGTCGAGTCGGCCGAACCCCCGTGCAGCACGAGCACGCCGACCCGGGGGTCGCGGGGCCGGGCCGGGCCGGACAGGAGCGCACCGGACGATCGTTGAACCTTCACACCACGAGTATCCGGAGCCGCGGCTGCGCCGGATGGGTGAGCGCGGTGAGATCGGCCATCCCTGGTCGTCCGGCGGCGCGGCGGGTGCGGGCGTGGATGGGCTCGGCCGGAGCGGGTCGGGTCATCGCGCCCGATCGGCGACCGTCGCGCCAGGTCGGGCCGGCGCGATCCTCATCCGGCCGTTGCGATGCGGGTGCCGGAACACCCGTCACCCGCTCGAGGGCGCAACCGCTTGGCCGTGCCGTGACGCGTGCGCCCGGAGCACCCGTCACCCGCTCGACCGGCCGCGAGCGCAATCGCTCGGCTGCGCCGTGACGTGTGCGCAACCGGTGGGCCGCGCCGTGAGGCGTGTGCGCAACCGGTGGGCCGCGCCGTGAGGCGTGTGCAACCGCTGGGCCGCGTCGTGACGCGTGCGCATCCGGCCGGCCTCGCGGTGACGCGGGGCGCAACCGCTCGTTCCCGTCAGGACGGTTGGGGATCACCGAGCGGCCGACCCGCCGGCCGGTCGGAGAGTCGACGGACCCGCCTACGCTGCCGGGCATGGCCCGTACCGTCACCCGCGACCAGGTTGCCGCCGCGCTCGCGGCCCTCGCCGCCGCCGGGCCCGCACCGGACCGGACCACCACCGGCGAGGCGGTCCGTGCGAGCCTGCGCTGGTTGGCCCAGCAGCACCCGGGCAAGGCGGTGGAGATCCGGGTGCCGCCGTTCGCCGCCGTCCAGGCGGTCGGCGGGCTGAGCCACACGCGCGGGACCCCACCGAACGTGGTCGAGACCGACGCCGCCACCTGGCTCGGCCTGGTCACCGGGGCAACGCACTGGGCCGACGCCGTCGCGGACGGCCGGGTCACCGCCAGCGGGACGCGAGCCGACCTCGCCTCGCTGCTGCCGCTCCGTGTCGATCAGGGCGGCTGACCGCCGAGATCCCGCCCGGATGCACCGGCGGGCTGCCCCGCGCCGCACCTGCGCCGCACCCGCACCCGCACCGCGCCGTGGCGGCGTCGCACCGGCGTCGCACGGCCACGCGCAGCGCCGCATCGCGCTGCGCCCGCCGCACCGCCGTAGCACCCACCTGGTCAGCCCGCTCGGCGGCTCGGCGGCTCGGCGGCTCGGCGGCCCGGCGGCCCGGCGGCCCGCTGCCGCGCGGACGAAGTGGGCGACTCCTGTCCCACCCGTCCCATTCCGAGTGAGTTGATCCGCGCCGGCGTTGTTGATCCGCGCGGGGAGGGTTCGCGCGGGGAGGGTTCGCACGGGGGCGGCGGGGCGCCTCGGCGCGAGGGAGGCCCACCCGAACCGGGTACAGTGGGGTACCGCTGATTCCCTCCGAACAGTTCCCGCTCATGGCGTTCATCAGAGGAGCACGGTTTACGTGGTCATTGGCCCGCCTGCGCGCGCGACCCACTCCGCACCGACGCCCCTACCGCTGCCGACGGTTCGCCGCGGCGGATCGGGGCCCGACGACGCCATCGACCCGGCGATGGATCCCGAGCGCGATCCGTCCCCCCGCGAGGAGTGCGGCGTCTTCGGCGTCTGGGCGCCGGGCGAGGATGTGGCCAAGCTCACCTACTACGGCCTCTACGCGCTGCAGCACCGCGGCCAGGAGGCGGCCGGTATCGCCGTCGCCGACGGGTCGCAGATCGTGGTGTTCAAGGACCTGGGCCTGGTCTCCCAGGTCTTCGACGAGCAGACGCTGTCCTCGCTGGTCGGGCACATCGCCGTCGGGCACTGCCGGTACTCCACCACCGGCTCCACCACCTGGGAGAACGCCCAGCCGACGTTTGCCATCACCGACGTCGGGTCGGGCATCGCGCTCGGCCACAACGGCAATCTGGTCAACACCGTCGAGCTGGCCTCCCGCGTCGCGGCGTTGCCCGGCCGGGCCGGCCGCGGCAAGTGCAGCACCGACTCGGACGTGGTGACCCGGCTGCTGGCCGGGCGTTCGGCCGACGCCGGTCTCGAGGCGGCGGCGATGGAGCTGCTGCCCGATCTGCAGGGCGCGTTCAGCGTGGTGTTCTGCGACGAGCACACCCTGTACGCCGCCCGCGACCCGCACGGCGTGCGCCCGCTGGTGCTGGGCCGGCTGGACCGGGGCTGGGTCGTCGCCTCCGAGACCGCCGCGCTGGACATCGTCGGCGCCTCCTTCGTGCGCGAGGTCGAGCCGGGCGAGTTGCTGGCGATCGACGCCGACGGGCTGCGCAGCGAGCGGTTCGCCGCCCCGACGCCCAAGGGCTGCGTGTTCGAGTACGTCTACCTGGCCCGCCCCGACACCTCGATCGCCGGTCGCGGCGTCCAGGCGTCCCGGCTGGAGATCGGCCGCCGGCTGGCCCTGGAAGCCCCGGTCGAGGCCGACCTGGTCATCCCCACCCCGGAGTCCGGCACACCCGCCGCGATCGGCTACGCGCAGGCCTCGGGCATCCCGTACGGGCAGGGCCTGGTCAAGAACGCGTACGTGGGCCGCACGTTCATCCAGCCGTCGCAGACCATCCGCCAGCTGGGCATCCGGCTCAAGCTCAACCCGCTGCGCGACGTCATCCGGGGCAAGCGCCTCATCGTCGTCGACGACTCCATCGTCCGCGGCAACACCCAGCGGGCCCTGGTCCGGATGCTGCGGGAAGCCGGCGCCGTCGAGGTGCACGTGCGCATCGCCTCGCCGCCCGTGCGCTGGCCCTGCTTTTACGGCATCGACTTCGCCTCCCGCGCCGAGCTGATCGCCAACGCCGGGGACGTCGAGTCGGTGCGCCGGTCGATCGGCGCCGACTCCCTGTCGTACGTCTCGATCGAGGGCCTGATCGCCGCGACCGAGCAGCCCAAGAACCGGCTCTGCGCCGCCTGCTTCACCGGCGAGTACCCGATCCCGATCCCGGATCAGGTGGGCAAGCACGTGCTGGAAGGCATCGCCCGGGGGGTGGCCGGGCCGCCGCACCGGGGCGGCCTCGAGCCGGTGTCCGCCCAGGGCTACGGCGCCGCGGACGCCCTGAGCCGGCCCTGACCGGCCCGCACCAGCCAGCCACCACCGCATCAACCGTTCAAAAGGCGAGCGGATGACCAACCCGGCCAGGGAGGATCTCGGGCCGAGAGCGAGACGAGCGACTTCATGACCGACACCCGCCACCCGATCGGCTCCGGCGCCACCTACGAGGGATCGGGGGTGTCCATCGCGGCCGGTGAGGCCGCCGTCGACCTGATGAAGCCGTTCACCTCCAAGACCAAGCGTCCCGAGGTGGTCGGCGGCATCGGCGGCTTCGCGTCGCTGTTCCGGCTGCCGCTGCACCGCTACCGCGAGCCGCTGCTGGCCTCGTCCACCGACGGGGTCGGTACCAAGGTCGCGATCGCGCAGGCGATGGACGTGCACAACACCATCGGCATCGACCTCGTCGCGATGGTCGTCGACGACCTGGTGGCCAGCGGCGCCGAGCCGCTGTTCCTGCAGGACTACATCGCGTGCGGCAAGTTGGACCCGCAGCGCATCGCCTCGATCGTGTCCGGCATCGCCGACGGGTGCGTGCTGGCCGGCTGTGCCCTCGTCGGCGGTGAGACGGCCGAACACCCGGGGCTGATGGACCCCAACGACTACGACCTGGCCGCGACCGGGGTCGGCGTCGTCGAGGCCGACGAGGTTCTGGGCCCGGAGCGCATCCGGGCCGGCGACGTGGTGCTGGGCCTGGGTTCCTCCGGCCTGCACTCCAACGGCTACTCGATGGTCCGGCACGTGCTGCTGGACATCGCCCGGGTGCCGCTGGACGGGCACGTCGAGGAGTTCGGCCGCACCCTGGGCGAGGAGCTGCTCGAGCCCTGCCGGATCTACGCGCTGGACTGCCTGGCGCTGATGCGGGAGACCGACGTGCACGCCTACGCGCACATCACCGGGGGCGGCCTGGCCAACAACCTGGCGCGGGTGATCCCCGACGGGCTGACCGCCGCGCTCGATCGCCGCTCGTGGAGCCCGCTGCCGGTGTTCGGGTACATCGCCTCGCACGGGCGGGTGTCCCGCGACGAGATGGAGAAGGCGTTCAACATGGGCATCGGCATGGTCGCCGTGCTGCCCCAGGAGGACGTCGACCGGGCCATGGCCGTGCTGACCGCCCGGCACGTCTGGTCGGTCGTGCTCGGCACCGTCGAGGAGTCCGGGGACCAGACCGATCGCGTCACCCTGTGCGGGGACCACCCGCGGTTCTGAGCGCCGCGGCGGCGTCGCGGCCGGATCCTGACCGCTTCGGCGGCGACGATGGACCCATGCCGACCGACGAGGAGATCCTGCGCGCGCGGATGTACCGGCAGGGGGTGTGGGGCGGTGCCGCGCCCGACGCACCGGCCGTCCTGAGCGGGCTGGGCGCCATGCAGGGCCAGGAGTTCGCCTACGCCCTGTGGGCGCTGGCGCAGCGGGTGCGGCCCGACGCGCGGCCGGGTCACGCGGACCTGCTGGCCGCGTTCGACCGTGGGGACATCCTGCGGACCCACGTGCTGCGGCCGACCTGGCACCTGGTGCGGCCGGCCGATGTGCGCGCCATGCTCCGCGCGACCGCCCCTCGGGTGCGCCTGACGATGACGGCCTGGGACCGGCAACTGGGGCTGGACCGGCCCACCCTGGACCGCGCGCAGCAGATCCTGGCGGCGCAGGTTGCCGGCGGGCGGCACCGCACCCGGCGGGACCTGGCCGCCGCTCTGGAGGCCGCCGGTATCCCGGCCGCCGGGCAGCGGCTGACCCACCTGGTCACGCACGCCGAGTTCGACGAGGTGCTGATCAGCGGGGCCATGGCCGGCAAGCAGCAGACCTACGCCGCCTTCGACGAGCGGGTCCCGCCGGCCGACCCCGGCCCCGACCCCGGCACCGGGCCCGCGCCGGGAGCCGGGACCGGCACCGACCCGCGGAACCCCCCGCCGGCCGACCCGCCGGCCGACCCCGGCCTGGTCGCGCTGGCCGCCCGCTACGCCGCGACCCGGGCCCCGATGACGGCCAAGGACTTCGCCGGCTGGGCCAGCCTGACGATCACCCGGGCCCGGGCCGCGCTGGAGGCCGCCGGCTGCCGCCCGGAACCGCGCGCCGGGATGACCCTGTACGGGCCGCCGGCCGGCACCCCCGACCCGCCGGCCACCGCCCCGGACGGCCCGCGGGCCGATCTGCTCCAGGGCTACGACGAACTGATCATGTCCTACAGCGAGAGCCGGTCGGTCATCGTGCCCGACGGATCGTCCCTGCCGGTGCTCAGCCAGGAGCACTACCTGCACGCCGTGCTGATCGACGGCGTGCTGGCCGGGCACTGGCGGCACCGGCTGGCGACCAGGACCGCGCAGGTCCAGGTCGAGCCGATCCGGGCCTGGTCGGCGGCCGAGCGGCGGGCGGTGCAGGTCGCCGTCGACGAGTACGGCCGGTACCTGGACCGTCCGGTCACGACGGACTGGACGCCCCGGGCCTGATCCGGCCCGGCCGCACGATCCGCACCCGACCCGCAGGCGCACACTGGGCCGGTCCGGCCCCGCCCGTGGTCCGGCCGCAGCGGACGATCGGAGCGCGACGTGGACGTGAGATTCGTGCGGACGGCAACCGATCGACCGGCCGGGGGAGCGGACGGGCCACCGGACCCGGTGCTGTCCGACCACTCGGTCGAGGACCTGCCGGCGCTGTTGCGCCGCACCGACGGGATCACCTGGGTCGACATCGTCACCTGGGACGAGCAGGCCGAGCGCGTGCTGGCCGAGGTGTTCTGCTTCCACCCGCTGGCCATCCGGGACTGCCGCGAGCGCAATCAGGTGCCCAAGGTGCACGTGTATCCCGATCATGTCTTCCTGGTGCTGCACGCGCCGCACGCGGGCGCGGCCGGGCACGTGCACTACGTCGAGCTCGACCAGTTCATCGGCCCGAACTTCCTGGTGACCACCCACGGCCCGGTGAACCCGGCGGTGCCCGCGGCGGCCATGACGGTCGAGGTGCAGTCGCTGATCCACCGACTGGAATCCGGTCGGCTGCGCCCCCGGGCCAGCCACGAACTGTCCCACGGGCTCGTCTCCTCGCTCACCGGCCGGCTGCGGGCGTTCATCGCCACCCTGACCCAGGCGGTCTGGGCGTTGGAGCAGCGGGTGACCAGCGGGCATCTCGGCGACGCCGAGGCGTTCCTGGAGGAGATGTTCCAGACCCGGCACGGCCTCCTCGTCGTGGAGACGATGGCGTCGTTGAGCCGCGAGGTCTACGCGCGGATGCTCAAGATCGCGGCGTTCGGGACGGGCCGGGGCAGCGAACTCGTCGAGGACAACGTCGACCAGTTCGAGCGGCTCCGGGCCATGGCGCACGGTCAGAAGGACTACCTGGTCGGCACGATCGAGTTCTACCAGGCGCGGACGAACACCAAGATGACCATCGCCGCCGAGCGGCTCGCCGTGATCGCCGCGGTCACCCTGCCGATCACGGCCCTGTCGTCGATCTACGGCATGAACGTCATCGTCAACGACGAGACGCACTACGGGCAGCTCGCGGTGCTGCTGGCGATCATGCTGGCGATGTCGGTCAGCCTGCTCATCTGGTCCAAGCGCAAGGGCTGGTGGTGACGCCGCCGGTGGTGACGTCGGGAGTCGCGCGGGCGCGTCGGGACGGACGGGCCGGAAGGGACCGGACGCGGACGGAGGACACCCGGACGAACCGCACCCGGACGAGGTCGCCGCAACAGACAGAACCGGGGCGAGCCCGAGGGCTCGTCCCGGTCCGACTGGATCAGATCAGCGGCGACGGCTCGCGTAACCCGGAGCCGGGTCGTCGTCCTCCTCGGCCACGTACCTGGAGTACAAGGCGTAAGGGTCGTCGTCCTCGTCGTCGTCATCGACGGCCGGCGGGTTCGGTTGGTAGTGCTGCGACCCGCCGGTGAGTTCGCGCTGCAAGGCATTTACGTCGATCGACGAGGTGTGGTACTTGAGCTCTCGCGCGACCTTGGTCTGCTTAGCCTTCTGCCGGCCTCGCCCCATGGCGGACCCCCTTGCAGTAAGAAGCGGGGCGGCCGAAGGCGGCGGCCCCGGAATCAGGTGTGTTTCGTAGGTCCAACAGTACAGGTTTGGACGGACTGTTCCCACACCCGCCCGGCGTGTGCGGCGGCACGCCGGTTCCGCGTGTCGCCCACGTCCGCGGACCGGTCAGAACACGCCGGGGGCCACCGTGACGGTGCCGACCGGCTCGCCGCCGCCGAGCACCTGACCCACCGCGAACTCCTCCAGCAGCGCCGCGGCCGCCGGCGTCCCCGCGGTCACGCCCATCGCGCGGAGTGCGGCGACCAGCACCGGCATCCGGGCGCGGTCGCCGCCGTCGGCGATCTTGATGGCGACGCAGCGGCCGTCCGGCAGCGCGGCGCAGTGCACGCCCTCCGCCCCGCCCTTGGCCAGCAGGCCGGGCAGCGCCTGCATGAGCCGGGTGTCGTCCCGCCCGGTGCCGCCGACCATCTCCGGATGGGCCCGCATGGCGTCGGTGACCTGCCGCTCCGGCGTGCCGGGGGCGGCCGCCGCGGCCGCCCCGAAACCGCGGGCCAGTCCGGTCAGGGACACCGCGAACAGCGGGGCGCCGCACCCGTCGATGCCGACCGCGGCCGGTTCCTCGCGGCAGAGCCGGGCGACCGCCGCCACCACCCGTTGCTGCAACGGGTGCGCCGGGTCGAGGGAGTCGGCCGTCGACCAGCCGGCGGCGCCACAGGCCAGGAGCATCCCGGCGTGCTTGCCCGAGCAGTTCATGAAGACCCGGCGCGGCTCGCTGCCGGCCATCACGGCGGCGGTGCGGGCGGTCTCGTTCAGCGGCAGGGCCGGCGGGCACCCCAGGTCGTCCTCGGTGAAACCGCCCCGGTCGAGCAGCCCGAACACCCGGTCGACGTGCATGGGCTCGCCGGAGTGCGACGCCGCGGCCAGGGCGAGATCGGCGCCCACCAGGTCGGCGCCGCCGGCCAGCATGGCCATCGCCTGGAACGGCTTGTTGGACGAGCGCGGGAACATCGGGCTGGTCACGTCGCCGCGCGCGAACTCGACCGTGCCGTCGGCGGCGGTGACGACCACCGACCCGTAGTGGGTGCCCTCGTGCAGGCCGGACCGGCGGACGTGGACCAGTTCGACCGGGGCGGTGTTCAACGGGCTCTCCTTCGGGTGGGTCGCAGGACGACCGGGTTCGGGTGGTGTGCGGGATCGGGCCCGGGCGGGTCGGGCCCGGATGGTCGGGGTGGCGGCGCGGGTGGG
>NZ_JBMDXT010000361.1:0-8343 GCF_048594475.1 Nakamurella sp.
CGCCGGCGTGGTCGTCGACGTGCTCCTCGAGCCACTCCTCGAACGAGGCCTGGTCGGGGAAGAAGATGACGGGAGCGCCGTCCGCCGGTGCGGTCACGTGACCTTGGTGCCGTACATCTCGCCGAGCGGGTCGGCGATCAGCTCGATGCGGGCGCCGTCCGGATCGCGGAAGTACAACGAGACGCCGCTGTGCTCGACGACCTCGACACCGGCCTCGGTGAGCTTGCCGCGCAACCGTTCCCACTTGTCCGGCGCGACGCTGATGGCCAGGTGGTGCAGGCCGCCCAGCACCTCCTGGTACGGCCCGAGATCCAGGCCGGGGAAGTCGAAGAAGGCGATCAGGTTGCCGTTGCCGATGTCGAAGAAGAAGTGCGAGGAGCCGGCGTAGTCCCGGTTCTCGATCAGTTCGGTGAGCGGGAACTCCAGGACGCCCTGGTAGAACCGGATCGTCCGCTCCACGTCACCGGCCAGCAGCGCCGTGTGGTGCAGGCCCCGGGCGGTCGACGCCGGCCGCTCTCCGGGCGGCCGGAGGTACTGCTCGCGCAGCGCCGTCCGCCGTTCCTCGACGCTCTGCCGGTCCGCGGCACCGCTCATCACCACTGCCCTCCCGTCGGAGGCGAGCCGGCCGGTCCGGCCGATCGCCCGTGGCCAGTATGGTCCCGTCGACTCGACGGAGATGCAGGCTCAGGCCGCCCGGAAGCTGCCTCTCTGGCGAGTCGACGCGCGCTCAGCCGGTCGCGCCGGGCAGGCGCACGGTGAAGACGGTGCGCCCGGGCCGGCTCTCCACCCCCACGGTGCCGCCGTGGGCGCCGACGACTGCCGAGACGATGGCCAGGCCGAGGCCGGTCGAGCCGGCCGCTCGGGACCGGGACGAGTCGCCGCGGACGAACCGCCCGAAGATCGTCGGCTGCAGTCCGGCCGGGATGCCGGGCCCGTCGTCGGTCACCCGGATCACCGCGACCTGACCGTGCGGGCCGGCCTCCGTGCGCAGGCCGCAGGAGACCAGCGTGCCGGCCGGGGTGTGGGTGCGAGCATTGGTCAGCAGGTTGGCCAGCACCTGGTGCAGGCGCGCCCCGTCCCCGGTGACCGCGACCGGTTCCGCCGGCAGGTCCAGCTGCCAGCGGTGGGTCGGTCCGGCGACCCGGGCGTCGGACACCGCGTCGATGATCAGCATGCTCAGGTCGACCTCGTCGGCCGAGAGCGGCCGTCCCGAGTCCAGCCGGGCCAGCAGCAACAGGTCCTCGACCAGGGTCGACATCCGCGCCGACTCGGACTCCACGCGCCGCAGCGCGTGGCTGACGGTCTCGGCGTCCCGCCCGTCCCGGCGGGCCAGTTCGGCGTAGCCGCGGATCGAGGCCAGTGGCGTCCGCAGCTCATGGGAGGCGTCGGCGACGAACTGCCGCACCCGGGTCTCGGACTCCTGCCGGGCCTTGAGCGCGCCCGAGACGTGCCGCAGCATCTGGTTGAGTGCGGATCCGACCTGACCCACCTCCGTGCGGGTGTCGGTGTCCTTCTCCGGGACGCGCACGCCCAGATCCACCTCGCCGCGATCCAGTCGCAGGGTCGTGACCTGGCGCGCGGTGGCGGCCACCCGGTCGAGCGGCCGCAGGGACCGCCGGACGATCCAGAAGACCGCGAAGGCGCCGGCGACCAGGGCGACGCCGGTCACCACGAGCAGGATCAGGGCCACCTGGACCAGCGAGCCGTCGACCTGGGCGGTGGACAGCCCGCTGACCACGGTGATCCCGTTGCGGGTCGTGGCCACCACCCGGTAGCTGCCCTCCAGCCCGGGCAGGGCGACGGTCTGCGGCGCCCCGGACGTCGGGACGGTCAGCAGGGCGCTCTCCAACTCGGTGCCGGCGGGTTGGCAGCCGTCCTTGTAGTCGCTGGTCGAGGCGCTGACCACGGCGCCGCCGCGGATGTAGCCGGTCACGCTGGGCGGGCCGAACCCGCCGCCCGACCGCAGGCCGAAGCCGCACGGCTCGGAGAGGAAGCGCGGCCCGTCGGGGCCGCCGGTCGCGGCCTGGTTGGCCTGCATCAGCTGGGTGTCCAGCTGCTTGGTCAGGTACCGGGACAGGAAGATCTCGGTGGTCACCCCGACCACCGCGCAGACCCCGACGATGAGCGCCATGATGCCGGCGACCAGCTTGGTGCGCAGGGTCAGCGGCGCCCGCGGGCGGAACCGGGACCGCCGCCGGGGGTAGCGATCCGGCGGCTCCACCGGGGCCACCCGGATGGGCTGGGTGGCGTGCTCGCCGGCGGCCGGATCGTCCAGCCCGACGCCGACCGCGGAGGGCGGTCCGTCAGGTGGCCGGCTTGAGGACATAACCGAAACCCCTCATGGTGTGGATCATCGGTTCCCGGCCGGCGTCGATCTTCTTCCGCAGGTACGAGATGTACAGCTCCACGATATTGGCCTGACCACCGAAGTCGTAGTTCCAGACCCGGTCCAGGATCTGGGCCTTGGACATGACCCGCTTGGGGTTGCGCATCAGGAAGCGCAGCAGCTCGAACTCGGTGGCGGTCAGGTTGATCAGGTCGTCACCGCGCCGCACCTCGCGTGAGTCCTCGTCGAGCACGAGGTCGCCGACGACGATGGTGGAGGAGTCGGTGGTCAGCGCCAGATGCGACCGGCGCAGCAGCGCCCGCAACCGCAGCACCAGGTCCTCGATGGAGAACGGCTTGGTGACGTAGTCGTCGCCGCCGGCGGTCAGGCCGGCGATGCGGTCGCTGACGTCGTCCTTGGCGGTGAGGAACAGCACCGGCATCCGCTCGATGTCGGCGCGGAGCCGGCGCAGCACCTCCAGCCCGTCGACGTCCGGCAGCATCACGTCCAGGACGACCAGGTCGGGCCGGAACTCCCGGGCGGCGGCGATCGCCGACATGCCGTCGCCGGCCGTGCGCACCTCCCAGCCCTCGTACCCCAGGGCCAGCCCGACCAGCTCGGACAGGGCCTGCTAGTCGTCCACCACCAGCACCCGGATGGGTCGCCCGTCCGGTCCGCGCAGGGCGGCCCGCTCGGCCGGGACAGCGGTGCTGGACAGAGGGCTCGGTGCGGTCATGTCCACCATCCTGGGCGCCGGCTGTGTGACGACCCTCAGCCCGGCCTGTGCGCTTCCTGTGGGCAGATCAGGCCAGGTAGACCTGGCCGCCGCTGACGGTGACGTTCTCCTGGGCCAGCGGGCGCAGTGCCGGGCCCTTCTCCACCGCGCCAGTGGTCACGTTGAACTGGGACTGGTGGCACGGGCACAGCCCGCTCGCCGCGATCGTGCACTGCTGGTGGGTGCAGACGGCCGTGTGGGCCACGACCGTCCCGTCGGCATAGGCGAGCAGCAGCGGGCCGCTCGACGCCTCGACGACCACCGCGCCGGCCGCCTGCACGTCGGCCACCGAGGCCACCGGGGTTCCGGTCGGCGCGGCCTCGCTCGAGGCGGCCGAGCTGCCGGCCGCGGGCGCCGACGACGCCGCCGATGACGCCGAGGACGCCGCCGACGAGGCGGCCGAGGATCCGGCGGACGTGGGTGACGCGCCGGCGGCGGACGTGGTCGGGCCGGCCGTCGTCGTGGGCGAACCGCTGCCCGAGGAGCAGGCGGCCGCGGTGGCCAGGACGGCGGTCCCGGACACGGCGAGCAGGGTTCGGCGGGGCAGGGCGCGGGCGGGCTCGGATGACACGGTCGTCTCCTCCAGGTCGGCGGCGTCGATGCGGCGGATCGTGATCTTCACCCGGATACTCGCCCACGGACCTGTGAAGGTTCAAAGAGTCCGCGCACTTCCCGAACGGGCCACGCCCAGGCAAAGGGCAGATCACAATTTGGCAACGGCCGTCGTCACGGCCCGACCGGCGCCGGGTGAGGCGTGCTAACTCGGTTCAGCATCAATCGTGCAGGTGAGCCGTGGTTTTCGCTCCCCGTTCGGTCGCAACCGGCTGCTAAATCGAGTTCGCAGCGTGCTTTCGGTCGAGTTGCGCCGGGCCGCACACGGGTTTGTGATCGCAGGCACAACGTTCACACATGTCGGGTCACCCCATGGGGTGGTCCCGGCTGCGGTCCGTCCATCGGCCGAACCATCTCAGTGCAGAGGGGCACAGAATGCGTCGAATGCTCAAGGTCGGCCTCGCGCTGGCCGTCGTCCCGCTCGCGCTCAGCGCGTGTAGCAGCGGCAGCAGTTCGTCATCGACCACCAGTGCCGCGGCCTCGTCCGCGGCGTCCGGATCGGCCGGCGGGTCCGCCGCGGCCAGCGGATCGGCCGGGGCCGGGGCCGGGGGCGGGAACAGCGCCTCCACCCTGACCGTGTGGGCCGACAACTCGGCCAACACGTCCAAGGCCATCACGCCGCTGTGCGAGAAGTGGGCCGCGGAGAACGGTGTCACCTGCGTGGTGCGCAACTTCAACGGCGGCACCGAGTTGCAGAACGCGCTGATCCAGGGCAACAGCACCGGCGACGTGCCGGACGTCTTCGAGGGCCCGCACGACCAGATCGGTCGCTTCCAGCAGAACGGCATCCTGGCGCCGGTCGACCTGGGCGCCAACACCGACAAGTTCATCCAGGCCGCCGTGCAGGGCGTCACCTACAACGGCGCGACGATGGGCGTGCCGTGGGCGATGGAGAACGTGGCCCTGCTGACCAACAAGGCGCTGTCGCCGACCTGCCCGTCCACCCTGGACGAGGCGGTGTCCAACGCCGAGGCCCTGATCGCGGCCGGCACGGTGCAGTCCGGGCTGGGCATCGCCATGCAGATCGGGGCGACCGGTGACGGCTACCACTGGCAGCCGCTGTTCAGCGCCGACGGGGGCTACGCGTTCAAGCAGAACGCGGACGGCACCTACGACGCCAAGGACATGGGCATCGGTGGCGAGGGCGCGATCGCCGCGGCCACCCGCCTGCAGCAGCTGACCCAGAAGGGGATCTTCGGCGCGAACGTCAGCTTCGACATCGCCAAGGAGGCCTTCAACACCGGTAAGTCGCCGTACTGGATCACCGGACCCTGGGCGATCCCGGACGCCGAGGCGGCGCTCGGCGACAACCTGATGGTCTGCGCGATCCCGAGCTGGGAAGGCAGCCAGTACAAGTCCCAGCCGTTCATCGGCGTCCGGGCGTTCTTCCAGCCGAACAACGCCAAGAACCCGGTGCTGGCCTCCACCTTCCTGTCCGACGAGGTGCAGACCACCCAGTTCATGGACGCCATGTTCGCGGTCGACCCGCGCCCGCCGGCATGGAAGGAATCGTTCGAGAAGGCCGCGGCCGACCCGATCGTCAAGGCCTTCGGCGAGTACGGCCAGCAGGGCATCCCGATGCCGTCCATCCCGCAGATGGCGAACGTGTTCGAGGACTGGGGCCTGGCCGAGTTCCAGGTGGCCGGTGGCGCCGACCCGACGACGACGATGACGAACGCCGCGAACTCGATCAATCAGCGCAACGCCAGCCTGAACTGACCACGAACGGGCCGAAGAGAGGAACGGCGGTCACATGACCGACACCGCTGCGGCCGTCCAGGACGGGCGGGAGGCTCCGGCCTCCCGCCCGCCGGGCGCCGGCAACATGCTCATCAAGATCATCCTGGTGGGCCTGATCGACGCCCTGCTGATCTGGTGCCTGGCGCAGGCCTGGACCGCCGGGTGGTGGCCGGCCGTCGTCTTCTTCGCGATCGTGCTGATCGCGGTCAATGCGATCTACTTCACCAAGGGAAACCTTCCCCTGAAGTACCTGATTCCCGGCCTGGTCTTCCTGGTCGTCTATCAGCTGTTCACGATGTTCTTCACCGGCTACCTGTCCTTCACCAATTACGGCACCGGGCATTTCGACGACAAGGACGCCGCGATCGTGGCGATCCAGGCCAGCAACGTCGTGCCGGTCGAGGGTGGCCAGGAGTACGCGGTCGTGCCGATCGAGCAGGACGGCACGGTGTCCATGCTGGTCACCGATCCGACCACCGGCAACGTGCGGATCGGCACCAACGAGGGATTCACCGACGTGCCGCCCGGCGACGTGCAGCGGGACGGCGAGCGGGTGACGGGGGTCTCCGGTTACCAGAGCCTGAACCTGGCCGGCCTGTCCGGCAACCCCGACCTGAAAGCGCAATGGGACGCCCTGAACCCGCCGATCAACGCCGAGCAGGGCACCTACCTGCGGGCGATCTCGATCACCCGGGCCCGGGAGGCGAAGTCGGGGTTCACCTACGACGAGGCCCAGGACGCCATGATCAACACCCAGACCAATGAGGTGTACCCGGCCAACAACGAGGACGGCGCCTTCGTCAACTCGGCCAGCGGGCAGAGCCTCAATCCGGGATGGACCGTCGGCGTCGGGGTCGACAACTACGTCAAGCTGTTCACCGACCCGACCATCCGGTCGGCGTTCCTGCCGATCCTGCTGTGGACCTTTGCGTTCGCCATCCTCACCACGCTGCTGAACTTCTCGCTCGGCCTGGCCCTGGCGCTGATCCTGCAGGAACGCCGAATGCGCGGAAAGGGCATCTACCGGGTGATCCTGATCATCCCGTACGGATTGCCGGTCATCCTGACCGCGCTGGTCTGGCAGGGCATGCTCAACCAGGACTTCGGCATCATCAACCAGATCCTCGGGACGGCCGTCCCCTGGCTGAACGACCAATGGCTGGCCAAGTTCTCGGTCCTCATGGTCAACCTGTGGCTCGGTTTCCCGTACTTCTTCCTGGTCTGCTCCGGCGCGCTCACGTCGGTTCCGGCCGACCTGAAGGAAGCGGCGTTCGTGGACGGCGCGTCCAGCCGGCACGCGTTCCGGACGGTCGTCCTGCCGCTGCTGCTGGTGGCCACCGCGCCGCTGCTGGTCACGACCTTCGCGTTCAACTTCAACAATTACACGCTGATCCAGATGCTGACCGGCGGTGGCCCGTTCTCCGGTTCGACGATCAACGGTGGGGCGACCGACCTGCTGATCAACTACACCCTGCGGGTCGCCTTCACCCCGGCCAGCCAGCAGATGGGTCTGGCCTCCGCGATCGCGATGCTGATCTTCGTCATCGTCGGATCGGTCTCGGCCTACGGCTTCCGGCTCACCCGCAAACTTGAGGAGATCGGACGATGACCGCGGACACGTCCACCGAGGCGCCGGCCACGGACAAGAAGCTCAAGGCCGACAAGATGCCGTTCGGGCGCTGGATGCGCATCGTCGGTTGGCGGCACATCGTCGCCATCATCATGGTGATCTGGGCGCTCTTCCCGGTGCTCTACGTCATCACCCTGGCGTTCTCCGGCGGCAACACCCTCACCGCCGCCTGCCCGCCCAGCAAGACCGGCCTGGGCGCGCTGAGTTGCCTGATCCCCAGCACCTTCTCGCTCGACAACTTCACCACGATCCTGACCAGCGACCAGTGGCCGTTCGCCGTGTGGTTCCGCAACACGGTGGTCCTGGCGACGCTCAACTCGTTCCTGGCCCTGCTCATGGGTGCAGCCGCGGCCTTCGCGTTCAGCCGGCTGCGGTTCAAGGGTCGCCGGATGGGCCTGCTCCTGCTGATGCTGGTGCAGATGTTCCCGGCCGTGCTCGCGCTGACCGCCATCTTCATCCTGCTGCAGGCGATCGGCGACGTCTTCCCGATGTTCGGGCTGCGCAGCATCTGGGGCCTGCTGCTGGTCTACCTGGGTGGTGCCCTCGGGGTGAACACCTTCCTGATGAAGGGCTACTTCGACACCATCCCGGTCGACATCGACGAGTCGGCGCGGATCGACGGCGCGGGCCACGTCAAGATCTTCTTCGGGCTGATCATGCGGTTGGCCCTGCCGATCCTGGTGGTGGTCTTCTTCGTCAGCTTCACCGCGACCTTCAACGAGCTGCCGATGGCCCAGCAGATCCTGCCCGACCCGGACAACACGACCTTGGCGGTCGGTCTGAACGGCCTGGTCTCCAACCCGCTGCTGCAGCAGTGGGGGTTGATGGCCGCCGGCGGGCTGATGGCGGCGGTCCCGATGCTCATCGTCTTCGCGATCACCCAGCGCTCGCTGACCACCGGCCTGACCGCCGGCGCGGTCAAGGGCTGACCCCGTCCGGCCCGCACCCCCGACAGACCCGAGGTAGGAGAACCCGATGGCCCCGGTGGTACTCGACAAGATCAACAAGCTGTACGAGAACGGTTTCCATGCGGTCAAGGATCTGAGCATCGACATTGCCGACGGCGAGTTCCTGGTGCTCGTCGGCCCGTCCGGCTGCGGCAAGTCCACGGCGCTGCGGATGGTGGCCGGCCTGGAGGACATCTCCACCGGCGACCTGCTGATCGGCGGCCGGCGGGTGAACGACGTCGACCCGCAGGGCCGGGACATCGCCATGGTGTTCCAGTCCTACGCGCTCTACCCGCACATGAGCGTCCGGGAC
>NZ_JBMDXT010000362.1:0-5534 GCF_048594475.1 Nakamurella sp.
CCGCGACCCGCGCGGGGCCCCGGCCGCCGGCCACCCGCGACCCGCGCGGGGCCCCGGCCGCCTCGGTGGCGACCTCGCGCCGACTTGCCGGTTTGAGCCCCGATTCGGCCCGGATCGGGGCTCAAACCGGCAACTCGACCCGGGCGGAGCGGGCGGGCGGTCAGCCGGCCCAGCCGGCGCTGAGCAAGGCCGCCCGGACGCGGCGGACAACATCCCGGCGGTCGCGGAAGAAGGAGCCCTTGGCCACCCGGACGACCCGCCAGCCCGCTGCCGCCAGGTCGTCCAACCGGGCCAGGTCCCGGCTGTACTGATCCGGGTCGGCGCGGTGATGGTCGCCGTCGTACTCCACGATCGTCCGCCAACGCTCGTAGACGAGGTCACCCCGGGCGAGGAACCGGCCGGCGTCGTCGTGGATGTCGACGTTCAGGCTCGGCTCGGGCAGGCCCGCCTCGACGAGCGCGAGCCGCACCAGCGTCTCCGGGCGTGACTCCGCCCCCGGCCGGATCAGCGCGAGCGCGGCCGAGGCCCGGGTCTTGCCCCGCCCGCGATACCACTGCACCCGGTCGCTCAACGCATCGAGCCCGAGGTAGGGCCGATCGGCCGCCCCGTATCGCGGCCGGAGGATCAGCGCGTCGCCGACGGCCACCAGGTCGGGCAGGCTCAGGGTCGCGGCGAGATGGCAGAACAGGCTGGCCGGGTCGGTCACGCCCACGCCGAACCGCTCCTGTGCGCCGACCTCCTGGTCACGGATCTGATGCCCGATCACACCCCGGCGGCGCGGCGCGTGGTCGGGGGCGAAGACGCTGATGTGCAGCGGTTCGTCCGCCCTCGGGGCCGGCAGCGGGAGTGGCCAGACGCGGGCCGCGGTGACCGAGCTGACCACGGCGCCCTGGCAGACGGTCAGCAGGGCGGCGCGGCAGCGGATCCGCAGGGCCTCGGTGGGCACCGCCGCGGGATCGGCCGGCCCTCCGGCGACCGCGCGCACCCCGCGGAACGGCACCACCAGATCCGGGCCGCGCATCCGTTTGCGTGAATAGCTCAACCAGTGCGGCGTGAAGATGCCGTCGCGAAGCTCATCGGGGATCGGGAACCGGGACGTCATCCGATCACGATGACCGAACCTTCGACCCACCCACGGAGTTGTCCACAGCGCGGGCATCCTCCGACCATCGACTTGCCACGTTGAGCCCCGAATCCGGGCGATTCGGGGCTCAAACCGGCAAGTCGGCGCGGATCAGGGGGCGGGGCCGGGCCGGGACGGGGCGGGGCCGGGACGGGGACGGGGACGGGCCGGGGCGGGGCCGGGCCGGGCCGGGGCGGATCGGCGGGGCGGATCGGCGGGCGGGACGGGACGGGGCGGATCCGGGCGGCGGCGGGATTCAGCGGTCGGCGAGCCGGATGACGAACTTGAGCGCCGACCAGGTCCCGTCGATCGCACAGACCTTGACGTCGACCCGACCGTGGCCCAGGCCCCATTCCCGCACGGCCGCGTCGCCCAGGTCGGTCACCACTCCGGACGACCGTTTGGGCCAGCAGACCCAGAGCATGCCCGCGGTCGTGTGCCGGGCCGCGGCCGCGTCGAACCGGCGCTCCAGCGTCGCCCGGTCGGGACAGAACAGCAGGACGACGTCGTACGGGTCGGCCCCGGGGCGCCGGTGGTACGGGGCGCCGGGGTCGAAGCCGGGCGGGGCACCCAGCACGAGCACGCGCGACCCGGCCGTGATCCCGAGCTTGCGCACGAGCGGGGTGCCCGAGTAGCCGGCCGTCACACGAGAATTCTGGCAGGGCCGCGCGCCACCCGACCGGCCCGGGCCGGTTTACCGCCGTTCACCAACTCGTAGAGTGGGGCGCGTCCCCCAGATGAGGAGTCCCCATGCGTGATGCGGTGATCGTCGAGGCGATCCGGACGCCGGTCGGCAAGCGCAACGGCGGCCTGTCCGGGGTCCACCCGGTCGACCTGTCGGCGCACGTGCTGCGGTCCCTGGTCGACCGCACCGGCGTCGACCCCGGTCTCGTCGACGACGTGATCTGGGGCTGCGTCAGCCAGGTCGGCGAGCAGACCTCGGACATCGCCCGGTCGGCGGTGCTGGCCGCCGGATGGCCCGACACCGTGCCGGGCGTGAGCATCGATCGCCAGTGCGGCAGCTCGCAGCAGTCGGTGCACTTCGCCGCGGCCGGCCTGATCGCCGGCCACTACGACATGGTCGTCGCCGGCGGGGTCGAATCCATGTCCCGGGTGCCGATGGGCGCGACGGTGCAGGTGGCCGGCACGCCGTTCTCGGCGAGCGGCTGGACCGGGCGGTACGGGGAGGTGTCGCCGCACCAGGGCGTCGGCGCCGAGATGGTGGCCCGGGAATGGGGCCTGTCCCGCGACCAGCTCGACGAGTACAGCCTCGCCTCGCACGAGAAGGCGGCCGCGGCCCAGGACGCCGGCTGGTTCGACGACCAGATCGTCCAGGTGCCGGCCGAGCTGACCGGCGGGGAGCCGGTCGGGGTGGACGAGGGCGTCCGCCGGGGCGGCACGCTCGCGGCCATGGGTTCGCTGCGGCCGGCGTTCGCGCCGGACGGCGTGGTCACCGCGGGCAACGCGAGCCAGATCTCCGACGGCGCCGCGGCGCTGCTGATGACCACCTCGGACAAGGCCAAAGAGCTGGGCCTGACCCCGATCGCCCGGGTGCACTCGGCCGTGCTGGCCGGGGCCGATCCGGTGATCATGCTGACCGCACCGATCCCGGCCACGCGCAAGGTGTTGCAGCGCAGCGGCCTGCGGCTGGACGAGATCGGGGTGTTCGAGGTCAACGAGGCCTTCGCGGTCGTCCCGCTGGCCTGGCTGGCCGACGTGGCCCAGGGCGACGACGCCGTGGGCAAGGCCCTCAACCCGGGCGGCGGCGCGATCGCCATCGGCCACCCGCTCGGAGCCTCCGGGGCCCGGCTGATGACCGCGATGGTCCACCACCAGCGCGCGTTCGGGATCCGCTACGGGTTGCAGACCATGTGCGAGGGCGGCGGCCAGGCCAACGCCACCATCCTCGAACTGCTCTGACGCGCCGACCGTTCGCCGGTCGCCCCGGGTCACCGGGGCGACCGGCCGGCACGACGGTCAGCCGGCGCCGCCCATGATCTTCTGGCACGCCGGGATCTGCTGGACGGCCTGCTGGACGTCCGGGCTGAGCTTCATCTCGGCCAGCGGTGACTGGGTCAGCGCGGCCTGGAAGTCCTGCAGGAACTGCTGCTGACCGGCGGTGTCGCTGTTGGAGATCTGCGCGGCGCGCGCGCCGAAGTCCTGGAACGTCTGGCCGAAGGTCTGCATCGCGGTCTGGGTGTTCGACGCGAGCTCCTGGCCTCCGTCGAAGGTCGGCGCGGGCTGGTCGGCCAGCTTGGCGGCGGTGTCGGTGAACGCCGTGCCGACAGTGGTCATCGCCGAGCCGAGTTCCTGGCCGGAGGACACCGACTTCATCGTCTGCTCGAGGTCGGCCAGCGGCGAGACCCCCGTACACAGCGTCTCGAACCAGGCGGTCGACTGGGCATCCAGGCTGGTGGTGCCCCCGCCGACGGTCGTCGTGGCGGTGACCGACAGGGACAGGCTGCTGGACATGTCCGAATCAGATGAATCGGACGACATGGCGGACGACTTCTCCGACGTCATGGCCGACGTCATCGAGGACATGGCCGACGACGAGGTGGCCGCGGCGGACGTGGTGCCGGCCGAATTGGTCCCCGAGCCACAACCGGCCAGGACGACGGCCGCCACTCCGGCGGCACCCAGCATCTGCAACCCCCGACGAATCGCCACGGCGGTCCTCCCCCTCTGCACACTCTCCTGCGACGCCCGCGGTCGCGGGGCCGTGAGAGGGATTCCCCAGGCCACCGGCGTTGAATCAGCCGAGGTCAGGATCCGAACAACGTTCCGCAGGCCGGAATCGACCGGACCTGCGCGGCCACGTCGAGCGGGAGCTGGGCGTCGCCCAGCGGCGAGGTGGCGGCCAGCGCCGACTGCAGGTCGGTCCCGAACTGCGCGAAGCCGGCGGTGTCGCCCTCGGGCAGGTCGGCCGCCCGGGCACCGAAATCGGACAGCGTCTGGCCGAAGTCGGTCAGTCCCTGCACGGCCGCACTCGCCAGTGCCGGCCCGCCGTCGAAGGTCGGCGGGGCGAGCTGGTTGAGCTGCCCGGCCGTGTCGGTGACGGTGGCCGTCGCCTCGGAGAGCACCGCGGCGGCCGATCCGATGTCCGTGGCCGACAGGGCCTGCTGCTCCTGCCCGGGTAGCGGCGCCAGTCCCTGACACACGGTCTCGAACCACACCACGGTGGTGTCGTCGAGCCCCGACGCTGCGGCGGCGGAATCCCCGTCGGTCGACCCGCCGTCGGTCGGCCCGGCGGTGGACTCGCCGGGGACGGCCGCGGACGGGTCCGTCGGGTTCCCGTACGGGTTGCCCTCACCGGCGGCCCCCGGTGTCGCGCCGGCCGGGATCGACAGCGAGACCGTCGGCGACGACGACGACGATCCGGTCGCGGCCGATGAGGCGTCGGCGGCCGCGGCGGTGGTCGGTCCGCCGACCGTCATGCGGCCGCCGCTCAGGTCCGTGCTGCAGCCGGCCAGCAGCATCGCCGCGACGACCGCCCCGCCGACCCATCCGCGGCGCCTGGTCATGGCGATCCCACCCTTTCCTGCCGGTCCGTCCGCCGGCGATGGCCGGCGAACTGCCGACCCTACGCGGCGGAACCGGCGGGCCGGGCCGTCACCACCCCGCCCGCACCGCGTTATGCTTAGTTAGCTTGTTTAACGATCAGCTCGTCCGATGCTCCTGGAGCTCCGATGGCCCGCACCCCGTTCCTCACGCAGGATCACCCGCACTACAAGTGGGTCGCCCTGTCGAACACCACCCTGGGCATGCTGATGGCCACGATCAACGCCTCGATCGTGATCATCTCGCTGCCCGCGATCTTCACCGGGATCCGGCTCGACCCGCTGGAGCCGGGCAACGTCAGCTACCTGCTCTGGATGCTGATGGGCTACCTGCTGGTCACCGCCGTGCTGGTGGTCACGTTCGGCCGGCTCGGCGACATGTACGGGCGGGTGCGGATCTACAACCTGGGGTTCGTGGTGTTCACCGTCGGGGCGATCGCCCTGTCGCTGGACCCGGCGACGGGCGGCGCGGCCGCACTCTGGCTGATCGGCTGGCGGGTCGTCCAGGGCGTCGGGGCGGCGATGCTGTTCGCCAACTCCACGGCGATCATCACCGACGCGTTCCCGGCGCACCGGCGGGGCATGGCCCTGGGCATCAACCAGGTGGCGGCCATCGCCGGCAGCTTCCTGGGCCTGCTGGCCGGCGGCTTCCTGGCCGTGCTCGACTGGCGCGCCGTCTTCTGGGTCAGCGTCCCGCTCGGCGTGCTCGGCACCGTCTGGAGCTACCGGTCCCTGCACGAGACGGGCACCCGCAACCCCGGTTCGCTCGACTGGCCGGGCAACATCACCTTCGCCGTCGGCCTGACCGCCCTGCTCACCGCGATCACGTACGGCATCCAGCCCTACGGCGG
>NZ_JBMDXT010000363.1:0-2275 GCF_048594475.1 Nakamurella sp.
TGATCTCGGCGGCGAGCACGGGACGATGCGCCACGAGCTCGTCGAGCTCGTGCTTGAGACGGTCGTGGGCCTCCTGGGTCAGCCAGGTCACGCCGGTGCCGGTCATGGCAAACTCCTCTACTACAGATCACCGTCGGTGCCGCCGTCGTCCGGTGGCACATGCGCGGGTGCCGCGAGCCGGTCGCGACGCGCGTGCCCGCACTCGAATTTGGCACAAAAACACATCACGGCCCCCCTCGGGGGCCGCTTTGTTGAACCCATGGTAACACGACGGTCCGGGCGGGTGTCCGATTCGCTCGGCCCGTCGGGGGCGTCCCGGGGGTTCTGCGCGGCGCCGCCGGTCACCCCGCCGGACCGCCCCGACCTGCGGCGATGCGGCGCGGGCGGGGCTGGATGGGCGGGCCGGACGGGGCTGTCGGCCGGGCCGTGGACAATGGGGGCGGTCCGCGGTCGGCCGGCCCGCCGAGCATGACTTCCGGTCGTGGACGCCGAAAGGGAAGGAAGACAGATGGTGAGCGATGCGATCCCGGCTCCCGGAGCCGTCCCCGGTGCCGACGACGTCGAACACCCGGTCGCGCACACCGATTCGGAGGAGCTGATCGCGACCGGCGCCGACACGGCGCTGGTCGACGCCGCGAGGGCGCGGGACGAGGCCGCGCTGGCCGCCGGGCTGCGGCTGATGGCCGTGCACGCGCACCCGGACGACGAGTCGAGCAAGGGCGCGGCCACGCTGGCCAAGTACGCCGCCGACGGGGCCGGGGTCGTCGTGGTCTCCTGCACCGGTGGCGAGCGCGGTGACGTGCTGAACAAGAAGCTCACCATCGACAGTGCGGAGATCCCGGCTCTGCGGATCCGCGAGATGGCCAGAGCCGCCGAGATCCTCGGGGTCGCGCACGTCTGGCTCGGGTTCCACGACACCGGGTATCACGAGGGACCGCCGGAGTCCTGGAACCTCCCGGCGGGCTCGTTCGGCGTCCTGGATCCCGAGGTGGAGATCGAGGCCCTCGTCCGCGTGGTGCGTCGGTACCGGCCGCACGTGATGACCACCTACGACGAGACCGGCGGCTACCCGCACCCGGACCACATCCGGTGCCACGTCGTGTCGGTCGGCGCCTTCGAGGCGGCCGGTGACCCGGACGCGTTCCCGGACGCCGGGGAACCCTGGCAGCCGCTGAAGCTGTACTACAACATCGGCTTCACCCGGTCGCGGATCGTGGCGATCAACGAGGCCGTCCGGGCCCGCACCGGCGAGGGTCCCTACGACGAGTGGATCAAGCGGTTCACCGACAACGAGCGGCCGGACAACAGCACCCGGATCACCACGCAGGTCGCCGTGTCCGACTACTTCCACGTCCGCGACGACGCGTTGCGCGCGCACGAGACGCAGATCGACCCCGACTCCACCTGGTTCGCCGTACCGCGCGACCTCGAGGCGGAGGTCTGGGCGACCGAGGACTACGAGCTGGCCCGCTCGCTGGTCGACACCACGCTGCCGGAGACCGATCTGTTCGCCGGCGTGCGGGAGAAGGTGGCGCCGTGAACCGCATCCTGACCACCATCGTGCTCGCCGCCCCGCAGCCGGGGGACTACGACCCCAGCACCGGCAAGGGGTCGGAGTGGGGCAAGGCCGCGCCGATCGGTCTGCTGGTGATCCTGCTGCTCGGCATCGCCACGTTCTTCCTCCTCCGCTCGTTCACCCGGCAGCTGAAGAAGGTCCCGGCCACGTTCGACGAGGCGGAGCCGGCGGTTCCGGTCGGGGCGGCCAGCGTGATCGGTGCGGCCGGGGCGGGACCGGCCGGCTCGGCCGGTGCCGACGCGCCCGCGGGCGCCGCCACCGGTGATGGCGACGGTGACAGCGGCGCGGTCCGCGTGCCGGCCGCCGACGACGACGGGACCGCCGCGCGGCGGGCCGGGAGCGACGAACCGGCGGGCTGACCCCGCCCTCGTCCTCTCGAGCACGTTCGACGCCGGATCCGGGCGGGCGGCGTCCCTCGACGCGTTGGCAGGGCCCGGCCTGGCTGCATCGGCGACCCGCAGGCCACCGGCGGAGCGCGGATCACTGCCTGCGTCGGCGAACCGGAGGCCACCGGCGGACCGCGGATCACTGCCTGCGTCGGCCTTGGCTCGGGCGTGCGCCCTCGACCGATCCGCAACGGCACACCCGTCGGCGGCGCCGCCGGGCCGCCCGTCGCCGGCCGGCGGCCCGGACCGCTCGCGGCGCGTTCGGCGAGCGCTCGCCGGATCATCCGACCTTCTGGCCGCCCGGCCGCCCGGC
>NZ_JBMDXT010000364.1:0-2112 GCF_048594475.1 Nakamurella sp.
CCGCCGCCCCCCATCACCGGGGGGCCCCCCCCTCCCCCCCCCCCCGCCGGCCCGGGCCGGGGCCCGGGCCCGCGGCGCTGGGCTGAGCCCGGGCCGCGGGCGGAGCGGCTGCCGGCTCGTTGGCCCTTCAGCCGAGCGCGCGCAGCGACGCCTCGAGCTGCGCGCGCTCCGCGGCGATGGCCGCTCGGCCGGCCTGGGTCAGCCGGTTCCACTGCAGGTCGAGCACCGCGACGGCAGCGATCTTCTCGATGCCGAGCAACTCGGCGACGGCGGTCCTGGCCGCCTCCCGGTCGGCGGCTCCGATGATGACCGGGAGCACCTCGGCGTGCCGGCAAAGCGCGTCGTCGAGCGCGGCCAGGATCATCAGCCGCTGCTCGGCCATCTCCCGACGCAGCTGACCGTCGTCGATCGTCATCGGGCTCCCCCTTCGTCACGAGGCCGCCAGTCCACGGACCCGGCGGGAAAGCCGGGTTGGGTCGAGTAGTCGTCCCTCCGGGCCTGCAGCACGGAGGCGATCTGCGCGGGGGCGTCCTGGCCCAGCACCAACCGCAGCGGCCCCGGATTCTGCTGCGCGACGTGATCGACGAGCTGCGCCGCGACCACCTGCGGCGCGGTTCCGCCTCCGGTGGCGTCGGGAACGGCCGGCCAGGGTACCTCCGCGGTGCCGAGGGTCGCCGCGCGCAGGCCGTCGTACTCGGGCCGGGGCCCGGCGAATCGCATACCCCCCGTCGCCCACCGGGTGTCCATCGCCCCGATCTCGGCGATGGTCACCCGGATGCCCGTAGCGTCCACCTCACCGGCCAGGGCCTCGCTGAAGCCTTCGAGTCCCCACTTCGCGGCGTTGTAGAGCCCGAAGAAGGGCATGGCCCCGACGCCGCCGACGGAGGAGATCTGCACGATGTGCCCGCTGCCCTGCGCCCGCATGTGGGGCAGCACCGCCTGACTCAGCCACAGCGGGCCGAACAGGTCGACGTCCACGATGTCCCGGGCCTGCGCCTCGGACACCTCCTCGATCGCCCCGACCAGCCCGTACCCGGCATTGTTGACCAGGACGTCGAGCCGCCCGTGCCGCCGGACGGTCTCGTCGACGACCGTCCGGCAGGCCGCCCGGTCCGCCGGGTCGAGCTGCATGACGGTGAGCGCGGGATGCTCGACCGGGATCGCCGTTCCCCGGGTCGTCGCCACGACGCGATGGCCGGCCGCCAGGACGCGTTCGACGAGCGCCAGCCCGAGGCCGCCACTCGCCCCGGTGATCAGCCAGGTCGGTGTGCTCATGCGAGCCCATTCAACACTGCGCCCACGCGGGTGGGACGCAGCGACCGGTGAGCGGCGCCGCCAGCCGCAGGGCCGGATCAGCGGTCCGGCCGAGTGCTCCGGGATACCGGCCGGCTGAACGTCTCGTCGACCCAATGGATCTCGATCCGGGGTCGGGGTTGTTCTCGGGGTGGTGGCCAGGGTGGGGACGCCGGTGGGCGGGGTGGCCGGCTGTGGTGCGTGTGGCCGGTCGGGGTGGTGGTGGTGATGCCGGCTCCGGTGTCGGTGGTGTGGTCGGTGAGGTGGGTGGTCCAGCCGTCGAGGTCCTTGACCAGGTTGCAGGCGGTGCAGCGGCCATTGCCGTTGGGCAGGGTGGTGGGTCCGCCCTTGCTGACCGCGACGGCGTGGTCGGCCTCGCGGATCGGCGCGCCACACCACGGGGTTCGGCACAGTTGGTCGCGGGCGGCGAGGAAGACGCGGGCGGCGGGTGGGAAGTCGCGGCGGCGGGCGTCGGTGGTGAGTAGGTCCCCGGTGTCCGGGTGGGTGAACAGCCGCCGGACCCAGATCCGGGTGTGCTGGTCGGTGGTGATCAGGTCGCGGGCGATGGGGGCGGGGACGGGCCCGTAACCGAGGAGGTGGGCGGGTTCGGGGTCGTCGTCGGCCAGGGTCCGGTCGGTCATGATCAGGTGCAGTTCGATGGCGGGCCGTTCGGGGTCCCCGTCGCCCGGGGTGAGGGTGCGGCGGATGAGTTCGTCGGCCATGACCTGGCCCTTGCTGCGGTGGTCGTCGGCGGTGCTGTTGGCGGTCATCGCGGCGCGGTGCAGGGCCCCGTAGACGCTGACGCCTTCTTTCAGGGGG
>NZ_JBMDXT010000365.1:0-11217 GCF_048594475.1 Nakamurella sp.
GGCGCGGACCGCTCGCGGCCGGTCCCCTGGCGACCCCGATCGCCGCCGCGGCCGCCCTGGCCCTGACCCCGACCCTGCCCACCGGTCTGCCCGGACTGGCCGCCCTGACCGGACCGGCCGGGCTGGCCGCCACGGCCCTGGCCGCCACCGGGGCCACCGGCGGTGGACCGCGGCGCGGGCCGGTCGCCGCGCGGTCCGGCCGGCCGGCCCGCTTCCGCGCCGGGCTCGTCGTCCAGCCGCAGCGACAGCGAGATCCGCTTGCGCTGCTCGTCGACGGCCATCACCTTGACCTTGACCACCTGGCCCGAGGTGACGACCTCCCGCGGATCGCTGACGAACGTGCGGGACATGGCCGAGACGTGCACCAGCCCGTCCTGGTGCACGCCGACGTCGACGAAGGCGCCGAACGCGGCGACGTTGGTGACGACGCCCTCCAGCACCATGCCGACCCGCAGGTCGCCGATCTTCTCCACGCCGTCGGCGAACGTCGCGGTGGTGAACGCCGGCCGCGGGTCGCGGCCGGGCTTTTCCAGCTCGGCCAGGATGTCGGTGACGGTGGGCACCCCGAACGTCTCGTCGACGAACTCCTGCGGGCGCAGCGTGCGCAGCACGGTGGTGTTGCCGACCAGGTTGCGGACGTCGCCGCCGGTGCGGGCCAGGATCCGGCGGATCACCTCGTAAGCCTCCGGGTGCACGCCCGAGGAGTCCAGCGGGTCGGAGCCGCCGCGGATCCGCAGGAAGCCGGCGCACTGCTCGTAGGCCTTGGGACCGAGCCGTGCGACGTTCTTGAGGTCCTGCCGGGAGGCGAACGGGCCGTTGACATCCCGGTGCTTGACGATGTTCTCGGCCAGTGTGGTGGTCACGCCGGACACCCGGGCCAGCAGCGGGACCGAGGCGGTGTTGACCTCGACGCCGACCGCGTTGACGCAGTCCTCGACGACGGCGTTGAGCGAGCGGGTCAGCGTCGATTCGGCGATGTCGTGCTGGTACTGGCCCACCCCGATCGACTTGGGGTCGATCTTGACCAGCTCGGCCAGCGGGTCCTGCAGCCGGCGGGCGATGGACACCGCACCGCGGATCGACACGTCCAGATCGGGCAGTTCCGCCGACGCGTACGGCGAGGCCGAGTACACCGATGCGCCGGCCTCGGACACCATCACCTTGGTCAGGCCCGGGCAGCGCTTGACCAGGTCCGCGGCCAGCTTGTCGGTCTCCCGCGAGGCGGTGCCGTTGCCGATGGCCACCAGCTCCACGCGGAACGCCACGACCAGCCGCTCCAGGCTCGCCAGCGCCTGGTCCCACTTGTTGGCCGGCTGGTGCGGGTAGACCGTGTCGGTGGCGACCACCTTGCCGGTGCCGTCGACGACCGCGACCTTGACGCCCGTGCGGAACCCCGGGTCGAGGCCGAGCGTGGGCCGGCCGCCGGCCGGCGCGGCCAGCAACAGGTCCTTGAGGTTGGCGGCGAACACCGCGGCGGCGTCGGCTTCGGCCGACTGGCGCAGGCGGGTGCGGACGTCGATGCCCAGCGAGACCGAGATCCGGGTGCGCCACGACCACCGCACGGTGTCCATCAGCCAACGATCCGCCGGCCGCCCCCGATCGGCGATGCCGAAGGCGCCGGCGATGCGCCGCTCGTAGTCGCTCAGGGCGCCGGCCAGGGACTCCGTGGCGACGACACCGTCCGCGGGCTCGGGCTCCGGATCGACCGTGACGGTCAGCACGCCGGTGTGCTCGCCACGGAACAGGGCCAGGATCCGGTGCGAGGGCAGCGACCCGAGCGGCTCGGAGAAGTCGTGGTAGTCGGCGAACCGGCCGGCATCGGCATGCTTGGCGTCGCGCACGGTACTGACCATCCGGCCGCGCTGCCACAGCAGTTCGCGCAGCTCGCCGACGAGGTCGGCGTCCTCGCCGAAGCGCTCGGTGAGGATCGCCCGCGCCCCGGCGAGGGCCGCGTCGGCGTCGGGGACGCCCTTCGCGGCGTCGACGAACGCGGCTGCGGCGGCCGCCGGGCTGACCGTCGGATCCCCCAGCAGACCGTCGGCGAGCGGCTCGAGACCGGCCTCGCGGGCGATCTGCGCCTTGGTCCGCCGCTTGGTCTTGTAGGGCAGGTAGATGTCCTCGACCCTGGCCTTGGTCTCCGCGTCCCGGATCGACGTGGCCAGCTCGTCGGTCAGCTTGCCCTGCGCGGCAATGGATTCCAGCACCGCCTTCTTCCGCTCGGCCAGCTCGCGCAGGTAGTCCAGCCGCTCGGTGAGGTCGCGGAGCTGGGCGTCGTCCAGCGATCCGGTGACCTCCTTGCGGTACCGGGCGATGAACGGAACGGTCGCCCCCTCGTCGAGCAGGTCGACCGCCGCCTTGACCTGCCAGGGCTGGGCGTTCAGCTCGGCGGCGATGCGGGTGACGATCTGCTGGGCGGTGTCGGGCTCGGTCACTGCTGCTCTCTCCTGCTCACATCTGGGGCCATGGTGATATCACGCGCCGGCGGGCTCGACGACGATCGGCACGCTCAGCGCGCGGGCGGCCACCTCGTCGAGCACGGCCCGGCGCGGCTCGGGAACGTCGGGGAAGGTGCGGCTCGGCAGCGCGGCCAGCCGGGCCAGCCGGGGGTCGGCCAGCACCGC
The DNA here is from genome assembly GCF_048594475.1 of Nakamurella sp. NCBI lineage: Bacteria > Bacillati > Actinomycetota > Actinomycetes > Nakamurellales > Nakamurellaceae > Nakamurella > Nakamurella sp. The sequence goes on from NZ_JBMDXT010000365.1 coordinate 2,622, forward strand.
CGTCAGCGCCGCCCGGTCGCCGCCCAGCACCAACCCGGCCAGCCCGTCGGCCGGCCCCAGGACGCGGGCGGCGGTGTCCGCGGCGTCCGCGAGGGAGGCCGCACGCTGGTTCCCGCGGCGCCGGGCGAACCGTTGCTGCGACCAGCCGCCGGCGGCGGTGCGGCCCTGCAGGTGGGCCCGGTCCGTGGAGGATCGGTCGACCGTCCCGCCGGTCGCCACGCCGACCGAGTGGGCGCCGCCGCGCACCAGGATCAGGCCGAGCGGGCCGAGCGCGGCCAGGTGCCGCAGCAGCGCCTCGACCGGCTCGGCGCCGTCGACGTCCATCGGCCCGAACGGCACCTCCAGCGTCGCGACGGTGCCGTCCCCACCACGGACCCGGATGGTCGCGCCGTCGGTGGACAGCCCGGCCAGACCCTGGTTGCGGGCGCCGAACCGGTTGATCCAGCCGGTGAGCCGCTCGGGCGCCACCTCGACGGCGGTGCCGCCGCCCGCCGCCGTCCGGCGCCGCGTCACGCTCGCCGGCTCACAGGCCGGACCCGGCTTCGAAGAGTTGCCCGGTCAGGCCGGACAGGGTCCGGGCGGCGGCCCCGGCCCGGTCGTCGGTCAGCGAGGCGACGTAGTCGATGATGCCCCGGCCGCGGCCGAGCCGGACGATGTCCTCGCGGCCGGTCACCGGCTCCCCGGTCGGGCCGACCAGCAGGTCCGGTTCCTCCCGGGCCACCCGCCGGTAACCCGCGGTGGCCAGCTCGACCAGGTCGACCAGCCGGCGCGGGGCCCGGCCGGAATCGATGGGATCGGTCAGCCAGGACTCCAGGTCGGCGACCAGGGAGGTCAGGGACTGGGCCTGGCCGCGTTGGAACAGGGCCAGGTCCGGGCGGTCGAGGACGAACTGCTGGTGCACGAACTTGAGGACGGCCACCTCGTGCCAGGCCTGCCGGCCCAGGCTCACGTGGCCGGCCCGGATCGGCGGGTCGGCGCTCATCTCGACCGAGGCCTGCAGGTGGGCGATCCAGCTGCGGGTGAAGGTGCCGATGGCCCGCTCCGCGGCGATCGAGGAATCGAACGGGACCGCCAGCAGCCCGTCGAGCAGGTCGGTGGCCACCCGGCCGACGGCGACGGCGAACGCCTCGTCGTCGAAGATCCAGGCGTCCCGGTCGCGCAGCCGGCGCCGCAGCCGCTCCAGCCCCAGGCCGGCCCGGCGGTCCGCGGCGGGCAGGCGGCGGTCGGTGAGCGCCGCACGATGCCGCAGCCAGCTGCGGAACTCGGCCGCGACCGAGGCGTGTTGCAGCACCCCGGCGCGGTGGAAGTCGTCCAGATCGTGCAGGGAGTAGGCGATGTCGTCGGCGATGTCCATCACCGAGCACTCGACCGTCTGGCGCAGCGGCCCGATCTTGGGGTAGGCGGCGAGCACCTGCCGCATCTCGCCGACGTCGAGCGCATAGGCGGAGTACTTGGCCGACCCGCCGCCCTCCTCCCCCGGTCCGCCGCCGCGGGGCGGGCGGTCCAGCTCGCTGGGGTGCGGGTCGGGGTGGCGTTGCCGCGCCCAGGGGTACTTCAGGACGGCGGCGCGCACCGCGGCCGTCAGGTTCAGACCCTCGCCGGACCCGCCGTGCACGTCCAGCTCGGTCAGGATGCGGAATGTCTGCGCGTTGCCCTCGAACCCGTCGGCCAGCCCGAATCGGGACCGGGCGATGCGGTCCAGGATCCGCTCGCCCAGGTGGCCGAACGGCGGATGGCCCAGGTCGTGCGCGCTGGCGGCGGCCTGGACCACCACCTCGTCGCAGCCGCCCAGGTCCTGCGCCAGGGCGGCGAACGGGCCCGCGCGCAGGGCGACGGCGATCGCGCGGGCCACCGAGGTGACCTTGATGGTGTGGGTCAGCCGGTTGTGCACGACCTGGCCGGCCGCCCCCTGGGAGATCACCTGGGTGACGGCCGCCAGCCGGGAGAAGTACGGGGAGAAGCGGATCCGCTCCAGGTCGTCGCGGAACGCGCCCTCGGTCGCCTCGTCGAGGCCGGCGTCCGCCGGTGTGCCGGGCTCCGCCCGGCGTCGGGCCAGGCGGGGATCCATACCGGCGAACCTACCCGGATCGACGTCCGGCTACCCGATGCGGGCCGTGATCTCGGCGGTGGTGCTGCCGCCCGCGCGGATCGAGTACAGGTACGGCGTGTTCGGGTACAGCCCGACGTCGGTGAACGAGGTCCCGGTGACGGTGGCGATCCGGATGCCCGACCGCAGCACGTCGTAGCTGCCGCCGGCGGCCCCGGTCCAGCCCAGGGTGATGGTGCTGTTCGTGGTGCCGGTGACGCGCAGGTTCGACGGGGCCGCCGACGAGCCGCCACCGGACGTGCTGGACGGGACGGTCGTCGGCGCGGCCGTCGTCGTTGTGCTCGGGGCGCTCCCGCCCCCGTCACCGATCCGCGCGGTCAGCTCCGGGGTGGTCACCCCGGCGCCGCGGACCGAGTAGGGGTAAGGCGTGTTGGGCAGCAGACCCCGGTCGGTGAAAGAGGTTCCGGTCACGGTCGCGATCCGGATGCCCGCCCGCAGGACGTCGTAGCTCGCCGTGGCCGACCCGGACCAGCTCAGCGTGATGCTGTCCGCACCCGATCCGGAGACCCGCAGGTCGGCCGGCGCGGCTCCGGATCCACCCGGGGTGGTCGGGGTGCTGGTGGTCGGCGTGGTCGTGGGCGGCGTGCTCGTCGGTGAGGTGGTCGGCGTGCTGGTGGTCGGCGTGCTGGTGGTGGGCGGGCTGGTCGGCGGGGTGGTCGAGCCGCCGGATCCCTTGGCGTACTTGACCTCGACGTAGTCGACGATCATGGGAACGCCCGGCTTGGTGCCGGCGTTGGGGCCGCCGCCGAGCTTGTTCGGGAACGCCCCGCCCATGGCGACGTTGAGGATGATGAAGTAGCCCGCGTGGTCGGCCAGGCTGGCCCAGGTGTCCGCGGGCACCTGGTTGGCGTTGACGGTGAAGGTCAGCTCACCGTCGAGGTACCAGCGGAGTTGCTCGACCGGCCCGGAGTCGTCCCACTCCAGCCCGTAGGTGTGCATGCCGGCCTGGCAGGTGGTGACCTTGCAGGGCGCCCCGGCGTTGTTCTTGCCGTTGTTGATGCCCTCCTGCTCGTTGCAGGGGCCGCCGGCCCACACGCCGCAGTGCAGCACGTTGTAGGTCCAGTTCAGGCCTTGGACGTTCTCCATGATGTCGAACTCGCCGATGGCCGGCCACGACCACCTGTCCTGCCGGTAGGGTCCGCCGAGCATCCAGAACGCCGGCCAGTAGCCCAGCGCCTCGCTCCCGGTGACATTGGGCAGCTGCAAACGGCTCTCGACGTGCATGACGCCGCCGGGCGGGGGCCGGAAGGTCGAACTGGCCGATTCGACCCGGGCGGAGGTCCAGTTGCCGGCGGTGTCGCGCTGCGGCGTGATGTAGAGGTTGCCGTTGCGGACGTCGACGTTCTCGGGCCGGTTCGTCATCGTCTCGATCTCGCCGGTGCCGAAGTTGGCCGGCCCGCCGGGGTACGAGGTGCCCGTCGTCAGCAGCCACTTGTTCGGGTCGGGCAACCCGCTACCGGTGAAATCGTCACGAAAGACGGTCTGCCAGGCGGGATCCGCGGCGCTGGCCGGCCCCGACACCGCGACGACGCCGCCGGCGGCGAGGGTCACGGCGCCCAGGGCGGTGAGCAGGCGGAGGGTCAGGGAACGCGGGCGCATCATGTCCTCCCGTGCGGCAGCGTTTACGCTCCGCATTCTTTGATTACTCTTAGTAGTCATCACGGTAGCATCGACGAGGGCACCGAGCGGCGTGAGCGGGACGAAGATCAGCCGAACGATGGAAACGCTCCCACCTTCGGGCGTCGTGCTCACCCATGTCACTCGGCGTCCGGGCCGACATCGCTCGTTCGGCCCCACGGCAATTCAACGATCAGAACGGAGGGTGACAACGGTCAATTCAGGACAAAGAATTGACGGAGGGCACCGTTGAAAGGGTCGGCGCGGCATTTTCAGCGCTCAGCGGTCGCCACCGACATTTCATTGTCCGGTGACCGCACAGATGGTGGCGATGGCCCGCCGGGGTCTGCGGCAATGGCGGGCGGGGTGGACGGCCGGTCCCGGCGAGCCACCCGGGGCGGCCGCTCGGACCGATCGGGTCCGGCCACCCACCCGGCCGCCGCTGGGAGCCGAAGCACCATGTCGCCAATGATTTCTCGGGTCAGATCGGACCAGATCGGGCCGGGCCTGCCGGCCGGACGGCGGGCCGTCGACGGCCGGGTGGAGCACGGCGGCCGGTTGTCGATCCAGGAGGAGCCCGGGCGTGGGGTGCCACGCGAATTCGGGTGGGTCATTCATGTTCGCGACCATGAACCATTCCTCCGGAACACGGGCCACCTCGTCGTGACCGTGAATGGACCCTACTTCGGAGCGGACCGATCCGCCACGCGGGAAAGGGATTCCGGGCGGTCGAGCCGGGGAAATAGCACTTCCTGGACGAGCAGCATGATCGCGGCCGCCGTCGGCAGCGCGAGGAGCGCCCCGACGAGGCCGAGCAGCGCGCCACCGAGGAGGATCGCGCAGATGGTGACGACGGCCGGCAGCCGCAGCACCCGCCCGAAGACCCGTGGGGTCAGCAGGTAGTCCTCCACCAGCTTGTAGGCGACGACGTAACCCACCGTGGCGATTCCGACCGGCCCGGACACCGAGAACGCGGCCAGCGCGACCAGCGCACCGGCGATCAACGAGCCGATCACCGGCACCAGATCGAGCAGGGCGAACAGCACCGCCAGCAGCAGCGGGTACGGGATGCCGAGGGCGACCAGCCAGACGACCATTGCGACCGCGGCGACGGCGGACAGCACCGCGTTGCCCAGCACGTACCCGCCGACCTTGACCATGATCTGGTCGCCGAGCAGGATCGCGCGGGGTCGCCGGGGAGCCGGCACGAAGCGGTACAGCGTGGCCCGCACCCGGGGCAGGTCGGCCAGGAAGTACGCGGTCAGCACCAGGACGACGAGCCCGGACGAGACGGTCCCGACCACCGCCTCGCCGACGGCGATGACGCCGGAGGCCAGGCCGGGACCGCCGCCGTCGAGCACCTGCTGCACCGCCTGCTGCAGGTGCAGCCGCTCGCTGAGCCGGCCCAGCGGAGTGCCCGGATCACCGACCTGTTCGACCCACTGCGGCAGCACCGCGATCAGCCGGCTCCCCTGGTCGACCAGCGCCGGGATCGCGGCCGCGACGAACGCGGCGAGCAGGAGCAGCACCCCGCCGAGCACGCCCGGCACTGCGGCGGCGCGCGGACACCGGTGGCGGACCAGCCACGACACCGCCGGTTCCAGTCCGATGGCGAGGAACAGACCGACCGCGACGAGCAGCAGCGCCTGGGCCGCGACCAGCAGGATCTCGACCGCGCCGATGGTGACGGCCACCCCCGCGGCCGCCGCGACGCCCACGACGAACGGCGACCGACGGTCGAAGCGGCGGCCCGGCGGCCCCAGTGGCGTCCCGGGCCGGCGGACGGCTCCGGCGACCGCCTCCGCGTCGGCGATCGGGCCCTCGGCGACCGGGTCGTGGGGCTGCCCGAGCAGTGGATGGTGTCCGGTCGTCCGGAAGAGGAATGCCTGCCGCCGACGCTCGCCCGACCTGGCCATGGACCGACCTCCTCGCGGTGGCCGGGCGGGGCGTCCGGGGCAGGTCGTCCTGGGGGTGGCCGTCCGGCCGTCACTCCGGTCCGGTCAGTACCCCGTTCCGCCCGCGCCGACGCGGCCCGGTCACCGCTCCGGTCCGGCGGGCCCCCTGCCCGGGTCGACCGGGTCGACCGGATTGCGGCGGGGCACGATGAGCGGATCGTCCGGGGTGAACGGGAACACCGGCAGCAGCCGCTCGGGAACGTCGAACGTGGCCGCCAGGACCTCCCGGGAGAACGCGCTGGCGGTCGCCCGGTACCCGATGTCCCCCGGGGTCGGCTGGTCGAAGAAGATCAGGAAGTGGAACTCGTCGTCGCCGACGACCTCGATGTGGTGCGGGTAGGCCCGGGGCACGAAGTACACGTCGCCCGGGGCGAGCAGGTACTCGTCCAGGCCGCCGGCCGGATCGAGGACCCGCATCCTGGCGTGACCGGTGGCCACATAGCCCATCTCGGCCGTCACCGGGTGCCAGTGCGGCGCCCGCATGCCGTTCTCCCGGACCCGCAGGGAGTACATCGAGATGTCCGTCAGGGCCGCCCAGTACTGCTTGCGCGCCAGGTGGGCCGAACCGTAGGAGTAGCTCAGCGGGGCCAGCTGGCCCTCGGTGTCGAACAGATGGGCGTTCGGTCGCCGTTGGGTGGGCTCGACCACCGGGGCACCTTCGCGCCGGACGATCTGCGCGCCGGGCGGGCGGGCGAACGTGTCGAAGGCCGACGCCGGCAGGTCGTAGGTGTTGCCCAGGACCGCGTCGGTCATCGCGGACATGCTGTCCCGCAACGAGAAATGCGCCGGCCGGGCCGAGCGGAGGGCGATGATGACCTCCGCCTCGACCTCACCGACGTTCTCGATGTGATACACCGCGCCGGACTCGACGTGGTACATCTGCCCGGGCCCGACGACGAAGGAGCTGAACTCGTTGCCGTCGCCCAGGATCGACACGAGCACCTGGCCGCGCAGCACGTACGCGAGCTGGTTGGCGTTGACGTTCCACTGCGGTTCCCGCAGGGCGCCCGGCACCAGCAGCACCCGCTTGATGGACAACCGGTCCAGGATGGGCAGCCGGTGGGCGTCGACCACCTGGACGCTGCCCAGGTCGCTGGCGAAGGCGGCGTCGGTCCCGGTCAGCGACGTCCAGTGCGGTGCGCTCGGCATGACGGCGATCTTGCATCATCGGGCGGCGTGCCGCAGCGGACGCCGGTCAGACGTCCAGCCGGTACCCGCGCTTGATGACGGTGGCGACGAGCTCGCGCTGCGGCAAGGCCTGGCGCAGCCGGGCGATCGCCACCTCCAGGGCGTGGTCGTCGTCGGAGTCGGCCAGCACCTCCTGCAGCCGGGCCTTGGGCACCACCGCCCCACCGGCATCGGCCAGCACCCGGAGCACGGCGATCGACGTCGGCGACAGGATGACCCGGTCGGGGCCGAGAGCCGCGCTGCGGCCACGGATCTCCAGCCGTCCGTGCCGGGTCGGGATCCGCCGGACCTGGTGCTCGACCAGGTACTCGCACAACGTGCGCACCAGCGCGCCCAACCGGTACCGGTCGGGGTGGATCGCGATCACCCCGACCGCGTGCAACGGGGCGGCGGTGACCGGGCCGACGGCGAACGGCACCACTTCGGCCCGCATGGCCGCCACGACCGGCTCGAGCAGGTCGCGGTCGCGCGCGGCCGCGAGCAACGCCTCGGCCGCCGGCGCGCTGGTGAAGGTGACGGCGTCCAGGGTCCGGGCGACGATCGCGTCGAGCAACCGCACGACGCGATGCGGATCGCTGGGTGCCGTCCACAGGTAGGGCGCGACGGTGATCACCGTTGCGCCGGCCGCCCGCAGTCGGGCCAGCTGCTCCTCGTCGACGAACCCGTGCAGCTGCACGGCCACGGTCCGGCCGCCCGCCCCCTGCGCCAGCACCTGGTCGACCAGGGACGCGGTCGTCTCCTCGTCGCTCATGCCGGAGTCGCGGAGCCCGCCCGCCCGCACCGCGCCGCGGGCCTTCGGTCCGCGCACCAGGATCCGGGCCTGGGCGAGCACCTCCAGCAGGTTCTGGCCGAGGCCGGCGGCGTCGGCCGCCTCCAACCACCCGTTGAGGCCGTAGGCGGTGGTCACCAGCAGGACGTCGGGCCGGGCCTTGATCACATCCGCGGTCGCCGCGACCAGCCGTTCGTCGCGGTCGGCCGGCACGATCTGCAGGGTCGGCGCGTGCAGCACCTCGGCCCCGCGGCGTTCCAGGGCGGCGATCAGATCAGCCGAACGCCGGTGGGCGGTGACCCCGATGCGGAAACCGACCAGCTCCTCGGGATCGAACCCCACGACCGGTCCAGTCATGGTCAGCCCGGTCACCCCCGCCAGATCGTCGCGGTCTCGATCGCTACCGTGGGAGTCTACGTCGGGCCGGGCAGCCCGCCGAGTGGTCGGCGACATATCAGGGCTCCGAGGTGGTGGGACGGTCGGACGGCGGCGCGGACGGGCGGGCGCCGGGCACGACGGCGATCATCCACGAGTCGGGTGACGCTGCCGTCACCAAGTGCTCAGCAGGTGGCCGGCCGGGTGTGAGGCCGGCCGCCGGACCGGCGCCGCCCGGGTGTCAGCTTGCCCGGGCCCGTCGATAAGGGTTGCGCCACTTGGTGTTCGCGCCCTCCGGGCGGCCCCGGTCGAACAGCACCCCGCCCCAGATGCCGCTGGCCAGCGTGGCCATCGCCCACTGCTCGCAGCCGCGGCGGAGCGGGCAGCCGCGGCACAGCCCGACCGCGACCGAGCGGTCCTGGGACGGGGCCGGGAACCACAGGTCAGGGTCGTGCCCGCGGCAGGCGGCGCGCGGGTCCGTGGCCGGGTCGAGCAGGTCGCCCGGCACGGCGGGCCGGTCGTACGTGGCCATGACGGGTTCCTTTCCGGGTCGGACGGGTGGGCGGTTCGGGCGGGAGCGGGGCG
>NZ_JBMDXT010000366.1:0-21493 GCF_048594475.1 Nakamurella sp.
GAGCCACGGCGTCATGTTCCCCAAGTTCCGGGGCGACCTGATCTCGGCGGCCGTGGTCGCCGGCCGGATGCAGGTCGGGGCGATCGAGTCGCTGTCGACCATCGCCAACCCGCTCGACATCGCCGCCCAGCAGATCGTCGCCCTCTGCGCGATGGACCCGATCACCGTCGACGACGTGCTGGCCCTGCTGCGCCGGTCCGCGCCGTTCGCCGGGTTGGGCCGGGGAGCGCTGGAGTCCGTCCTGGACATGCTCTCCGGTCGCTATCCGAGCGAGCAGTTCGCCGAGCTGCGGCCGCGCCGGACCTGGGACCGCACCACCGGCCTGCTGACCGGCCGGCCCGGCGCGCAGAAGCGGGCCCTCACCTCCGGCGGCACCATCCCCGACCGCGGGTTGTTCGGGGTCTTCCTGGCGACCGAGGGCGGCCCGGGCGGGGCCGGCCGGCGGGTGGGCGAGCTCGACGAGGAAATGGTCTACGAATCCCGGGTCGGCGACGTGTTCGCGCTGGGGTCGAGTTCCTGGCGGATCGTCGACATCACCCGCGACCAGGTGCTGGTGCTCCCCGCGCCGGGCCTGCCCGGGCGGCTGCCGTTCTGGAAGGGCGACACCCTGGGCCGCCCGGCCGAGCTGGGCCGCGCGCACGGCGAGTTCGTCCGCGACCTGGTGTCCGTCCCGGATGCCGCGGCCCGGGAGCGGCTGACCACCGCCGGCCTGGACGAGTTCGCGCGGTCCAACCTGCTGGCCTACCTGGCCGAGCAGAAGGCCGCGACCGGCGTCGTCCCGGACGAGAAGACGCTGGTGGTGGAGCGGTTCCGGGACGAGCTGGGGGATTGGCGGATCGTTCTGCACTCTCCTTACGGAGCCGCGGTGCACGCGCCCTGGGCGTTGGTCGTCGGCGCGCGGATGCGCGAGCGGTACGGGGTCGACGTGGCCGCCATGCACGCCGACGACGGCATCGTGCTGCGGCTGCCCGACGTCGAGTACGAGGACGGCCCGCCCGACTTCGCCGAGTTCCTGGCCCTGGACCCGCAGACCGTCGAGGCCGAGATCACCGCCGAGATCGGCGGGGCCGCGGTGTTCGCGTCCCGGTTCCGCGAGTGCGCGGCCCGGGCCCTGCTGCTGCCGCGGCGGCAGATCGGCACGCGCCAGCCGCTGTGGCAGCAGCGGCAGCGGGCCGCCCAGTTGCTCGAGGTCGCGTCGGCCTACCCCTCGTTCCCGATCGTCGCGGAGGCCGTCCGGGAGTGCCTGTCCGACGTCTTCGACGTGCCCTCCCTCACCGCACTGCTGCGCGAGATCCAGGCCCGCACGGTGCGGATCGTCGAGGTGACGACCGCGTCCCCATCGCCGTTCGCCTCGTCCCTGCTGTTCGGTTACGTCGCGCAGTTCCTCTACGAGGGCGACTCGCCGCTGGCCGAGCGGCGGGCCGCGGCGCTGACCGTCGACCCGACCCTGCTGGCCGAACTGCTCGGGCACGGCGACGGGCTGGCCCTGCGGGACCTGCTGGACCCGGACGCGGTGGCCTCGGTGGAGGCCGAACTGCAGCGCCTGGCCGAGGAGCGCCGCGCCCGCAACCCCGACGAGATCGCCGACCTGCTGCGGATCCTCGGCCCGCTGTCGACCGCGGAGATCGACCTGCGCTCGACGGTGCCCGATCTGGCCGCCGCCCTCGACGGGCTGGTCGCCGCCCGCCGGATCATCGCGGTGCGCATCGCCGGGAACCCGCAGTGGGCCGACCCGACCGACGCCGCCATGCTGCGGGACGCCCTGGGCACCCCGCTGCCGACCGGTGTGGCCGAATCGCTGCTCGAACCGGTGCAGGATCCGCTGGGCCGGCTGTTGCGCCGGTACGCCCGCACTCACGGCCCTTTCCTGGCCGCCGAGGCGGCGGTGCGGTTCGGCCTGGGCGTGGCGGTGGTGACCGACGCCCTGCGCCGGCAGGTGTCGTCCGGCCGGCTGGCCGAGGGCGAGTTCCGGCCGCTCGGGTCCGGCGCGGCGGGCGGGTCGCCCGGCGGGGAGGCGGGCCCGGAGTTCGTCGACGCCGAGGTGCTGCGGCTGCTGCGACGCCGGTCGCTGGCCGCGTTGCGGGCCGAGGTCGAGCCGGTCGACAAGCAGGCGCTGGCCCGGTTCCTGCCCGCCTGGAACGGCATCGCGACCGGCCGGGGCGGCGCCCGCGGGCTGCGCGGCGTCGACGGGGTGCTGCGGGCGGTCGAGCAGCTCGCCGGCGCCGTCGTGCCGGCGTCGGCGCTGGAGTCGCTGGTGCTGCCGGCGCGCGTCGCCGACTACCGGCCGGCCCTGCTGGACGAGGTGATGGCCGCCGGCGAGGTCATCTGGACCGGGCACGGCGCGCTGGCCGGCGACGACGGCTGGGTCGCCCTGCATCCGGCCGAATCGGCCGCCCTGACCATCCCGCTCCCCGCGGCGGACGCGGTGGTGCCGGACGGCGAACTGCACCGCGCCCTGCTGGAGGTCCTGGTGAGCGGGGGCGGCTTCTTCTTCCGGCAGTTGGTCGAGACGGCGCACGCGGCGGGCATCACGGTGACCGACACGCAGGTCGCGGACGCGTTGTGGGAGCTGGTGTTCGCCGGGCTCGTCGCATCCGACACCCTGGCCCCGCTGCGGGGCCGGCTGACCGGCGGCCGGACCACCCACAAACCGAAGGCGGCCCCGCCGAGGCTACGGATGCGCGGGCCGTCCGGGCTGGCAGCCCTGTCCGGGCAATTGCGGGCCGGGGCGAACGGCGCCGGCGGCGTGCGCCGCGGCGCCCCGCCGTCGGTCGTCGGGCGCTGGTCGCTGGTGCCCGACCTCGAGGGTGACTCGACCGTGCGCACGCACGCCGCGGCCGAGGTGCTGCTGGATCGGCACGGGGTGGTGACCCGCGGGGCGGTCGCGGCCGAGGGTGTACCCGGTGGCTTCGCCGCGGTGTACCGGGTGCTGTCGGCGATGGAGGAAACGGGCCGGATCCGCCGCGGGTACTTCGTCGAAGGGCTCGGGGCCGCCCAGTTCGCGACCGCCGGGGCCGTCGACCGGGTGCGGGGGTTCGCCCGGCCGCCGGACCGGGACGACGAGGGGAATGCCGGCGCGGCCGTCGTGCTGGCCGCCGCGGACCCGGCGAACCCCTACGGAGCCGCCCTCGACTGGCCCGAACCGGTGGCCGCGGGGACGGACTCGCACCGGCCGACCCGGCGGGCCGGCGCGCTGACCGTGCTGGTCGACGGCGCTCCGGCCCTGTTCGCCGAGCGCGGCGGCCGGACCATGCTCAGCTTCACCGGCGACCCCGAGATGCTCGCCGCGGCGGCGCGGGCGCTGGCCGAGCGCGTCCGGTCGGGTCGGATCGCCGCGATGACCGTCACCAAGATCGACGGGGTCGACACCATGGCCGATCGGGGACCGGCCGTGCAGGCGCTCACCGACGCCGGGTTCAGCGTGACGCCGCGCGGCCTGCGGCTCCGCAGTTCCGGCGCGGCCGGATCGCTGGCCGGCCGGTGATGCGGGTGCCCGGGGGAGCCGGTCGGCACCCGGCCGGTGGGATGCGGGGGGCGGCCTCGCGAGGGGTGTGCGCGCCGGGGGTGGATGGAAGGGCGGTGGCCCGGCGAGGGGTGGTCTCGCGGGGGGTGGTCCTGCGGGGCGTGGCTGCGCGGGGGGTGGCTGTGCGGGGCGTGGTCGCGCGGGGGGTGGCTGCGCTGGGTGTGGTCCCGCTGGGTGTGGTCACGGGGAAGGACACCGTGCGGGAGGTGGCCGGAGCGGCAGAGATTCGACCGAGCGGCCATCGGCCGAACGGTGTGCGGCGCTGGGCGGGGGCCGGATGCCGCAGGTCGTTCAGGGGATGGTCCGGGCCCGTTCTCGCGGGCCCTCACGATCCCGATTTCGAGCCGGCTCCCGGTCTCGTTCTCGAGCCCGCTCCCGAGGCCGGCCCGGGGCGGCTGACGCACGGCGTCCGCGGCTCGCGTCCGGGGGGCGGGTGCCATGCCCGAGGGTGACACCGTCCTGCGGACCGCCCGGCGGTTGCACCAGGCGTTGGCCGGCCGGGCGCTGGTCCGGGCCGAGTTGCGCTGGCCGTCCCTCGGGGACGCCGATCTGGCCGGCCGCACCGTCAGCGAGGTCGTCGCCTACGGCAAGCACATCCTCACCCGGATCGCCCCGGCCGAGTCCGCCGGGAGCGCGCCGGCGCGGGCCCGGCGGCCGACGGTGCCGGACGAGGCGCTGACCCTGCGCTCGCACCTGCGGATGGAGGGCCGGTGGTACGTGCACGCCCGCGACGCCGAGCCCTGGCCCTCGCCGGGCCGGGCGAGCGTGCGCGCCGTCCTGGGTGGCGCCGAGTGGACCGCGGTGGGTACCTGGTTGGGGCTGCTCGATCTGATCCCGACGGCCGCGGAGCGGGATCTCATCGGACACCTCGGGCCCGACATCATGGCCGACGATTTCGACGTCGAGCGGGCGGTGCCGCGGCTGCTGATCGACCCGCGCCGCGAGGTCGGCGCGGCGCTGCTGGATCAGACGACGGTCGCCGGCATCGGCACCATGTACATGGCCGAAGCCCTTTTCGTGCAGCGGGTCTCGCCGTGGACTCCGGTCGATCAGGTGGACCTGCCCGGCCTGCTGACCACGGCGCGGCGGCAGCTGCTGCGGGGGGCGGCCCAGGCGGTGCCCAGCACCACCGGCAATCCGCGGCGGGGGATGCAGACCTACGTACACGGCCGGTCCGGCCGGCCGTGCCAGCGCTGTGGCGGAACCCTGCGGGTGGCCGAGATCGGGCCGCCGGACAAGCGGCGTCCGGCGTTCTACTGCCCCACCTGCCAGCCCGGACCCACCCCGACCGACAACGGCCGGCCCCAGCGGCCGCTCGGCGCCAACCCGGCCTACCGCGAATTCCGCCGGCCGACCGGCTACCGCTGACCCGACGGCGCGGGCCGAGCCGGATCCGAGCTGGGTGCGGTGCACGGGGCCGGGTCTGAGCCGGGCGAGGGCCGGGGCCGGGCCCGTCGGACCGCACGCGCAGGTCCGCGTCGCTGTCGCCGGGTCGGTCCGGCGCCGGGAGAGCGATGGCCGCAGGCATCGCCGCACGGGCGTGGCGCTGGCGGCACCTCCACCATCACCGTCGGCGCCGCGTGGACGGTGGGGGTGCCGTCCACGGGTCCCGGGGTGGCGGCACGGTGCCGGTGCCGGTCGCGGGTGCCGGTGGGACGGGCCGTCGATCAGGCGACGGCGACCACTTCCGCGTTGAGCACGGCGAACCAGGCGCCGGTCTGCCGGGCCCAGGCTCGCCACCCCGCGGCCAGTTCGGCCAGTTCGGCGGGGGTGCTGAGGCCGGCGCCCACCGCCTGCTCGGCCAGGGCGGACTCGGTGACCCGTTGCGCCCAGGTGCCGGCCCACCAGTCGCGCTCGTCGGCCGAGGCGAAGCACCAGGCCGACGCGGTGCAGGTCAGCACCGTGAACCCGGCATCGAGCACCCAGGAGGTGAGCCGGCGACCGGCGTCGGGCTCGGCGCCGTTGTGCCGGGCCACCGCACGGTAGAGCTCCAGCCACCGGTCCAGCGCCGGAAGCTGCGGGTACCACGTCATCGCCGCGTAGTCGGCGTCGCGCACCGCGACCACGCCGCCGGGCCGGCACACCCGCCGCATCTCGACCAGGGCCGCGATCGGATCCGTCAGATGCTGCAACACCTGGTGCGCGTGCACGACGTCGACGGCGTCGTCGGGCAGGTCGATCGCGTAGACGTCGCCCGTCCGGTAGGTCAGGTTGGCCAATCCCAGCTCGCGGGCCCGCCCTTCCGCCGCGGCGAGCGGCCCGGCGGCCCGATCCATCCCGAGCACCGTCCCCGGCGCCACCCGTGCGGCCAGCCCCTCGGTGATCGTGCCGGGGCCGCACCCGATGTCCAGCACCGTCCGGCCGGGCGTCAGGTACGGGATCAGGTACGCCGCCGAGTTCTCCACGGTCCGCCTGCTGTGCGACTGCAGCACGCTCGGGTGGTGACCGTGGGTGTAGGTGTCGTCGGGGGCCATACACGCATCCTGCCTGTCGGGTCGCACCGACGAAGCGGCCGGTCGGGGGGTACCGGCCCGATCCACCGGCCGGTCAGACGGTTCGGCGCCGCAGCAGCACCACGGCGACAGCGACCAGCCAGGCGCTCCACACCACGTAGCCGACGAAGTTGGCCAGCCCCGCGATCGGGATCAGCGGCTCCACGGTGCCGACCGCGATGAGCGCGGCGGCCACCAGCCCGATCCCGGCCAACGCCCGGCCCAGCACGGCGCGGCGCAGCCCGAGGCAGACCAGCACCGTCCAGACCGCGGTGAGCGCGTACCCGATGGTCTCCCCGATGGCCGTGCCGAGCACCAGGTTCAGCGTCTGGAAGCTCCGGGCGGCCGACGCGGTGGGTGCATCCCCGGCCAGGAACGGGACCACCAGCGGCCAGCGCAGGAGGCCGGCCACCTGGACCGCGGCCGCGGTGATGCCCACGATGCGCGAGGCCCTCAGGGCCGGCCCGGCACCCAGCCGCGACATCGCGACCGCGATCGGGGCCAGGAGCGCGGCCCCGGCGGCCAGCAGCAGGAACAGGGACCCGATGAGCACCTGGTTCGCGTGGAACCTGATCAGCACGTCGACGGCGGGCTGGTTGAGCACGTCGGGGTAGTCGAAGGCGGTGCCCAGCCCGAGGAACGCGACATTGACCAGGACCGCCCCGGCCACCAGGAGGGCAGAGGTGGGGCCGGTGGCCGGACGCGCCGAACGGGCGACGGAACCAGTGGCGGGACGGGCGGTGGGACGGGCGACGGGACGGGTGGTCGAGGCCATGGAGGGCTCCGTTTCTGTACGGCGTACAAATTCTGTACGGCGTACATTAAAGCGGAGCCGGGGCGGCGTCAAGGGGGTTCCGGACGGCGGCGAGGATGGACCGCGTACCGGGTGACGGAGGGACGACCGCAATGGCGCAGGACGGCGAGGCGAACCGGCGGCGGCCGGGGCCGCGGCGGAGCCTGAGCCACGATCAGGTGGTGGACGCGGCGCTGGCGGCGCTCGACGAGGGCGGGGCGGCCGCCCTGTCCATCCGCGCGGTCGCGGCCCGTCTCGGGGTCAACCCGAACGCGGTCTACACCTACGTGGCCAGCCGTGACGCCCTGGAACGGGAGGTCGTCGAACGGGTGCTCGGCGCGAGCGAGCCGGACCTGCTGGCCGGGCCGGCCGGGCGGTGGCGCGAGCGCATCACGGCCTACGCCCGGTCGTTGCGCGCGGGCCTGCACCGCCACCCGCCGGTGGCGACGCTGATGATGTCGGCGCCGATGGACGGGCCGGCGGCCCTGCTGATCGGCGAGCGGCTGATCGCGGCGCTGCGCGACGGCGGACTGGACCTCCCGGACGCCGCCCGCGGCGCCTATGCACTGATCGTCCAGGTGGTCGGGTTCGTCGCCCTCGAGGTGGCCGAGACCGACGGGCGCCCGCCGCTGCCCGCGGAGGCCGAGCGGGTGGCGGCCCGCCGCGCGGCGCTGGAGTTTCTGGATCCGGCGCAGTGGCCGCTGTCCGCGTCGACCCATGAGGTCGCCGCGGCCTGGGTGACCACCGACCAGTTCCGCTGGGCGGTGGATCGGCTGCTGGACGGGCTGGCGGGCCCGGCCCGGGGCCCGCGGCCGGGCTCACCCGGCCGCTCAGTCGGCGGTCGGCTCGAGGGTCAGCGACACGCCGTTGATGCAGTAGCGGTCGTTGGTGGGGGTGGGGAAGCCCTCCCCGCTGAACACGTGGCCCAGGTGCGAGCCGCAGGTCGCGCAGCGCACCTCGGTGCGGACACTGAAGTGCGACCGGTCCTCCAGCAACTCCACCCGGTCCTGCGCCAGCGGCGTGTAGAACGCCGGCCAGCCGCAGTGCGCGTCGAACTTGTGCTCGCTGCGGAACAGCTCGGTGCCACAGCCGCGGCACCGGTACACGCCGACGGTCGTGTCGGTCTCGTAGGGGCTGGAGAAGGGACGCTCGGTGCCGGCCTGCCGGAGCACCTGATACTCCTGCGGGGACAGCTCCGCGCGCCACTGGTCGTCGGACTTGCTGACGTCGTACACCTTGCCGGGGTCGGACTTCATGCGGTTGATTGTCATGCCTGGTCCAACACCGGGTCCAGGGTGGTCGTTCCCGGCATTCCTTACGGGCCGGTGAAGGGTCCCGGCGCCGTGGGCCGGGATGCGCCGCCCGGCGCCGACCCCGCCGGAACGGGCCACCGTCCGACCCGCCGGGTACGTTGCGACCAGCCGGTCGGCGGACGCTCCGCGATGCGTCCGGCGGGGCCGGCCACCGACCGGAAGGGTGGCGCCATGCCGAAACCGCCGGCGACGACGGTCGCCGTGGACGGCCGCGAGGTGCGGGTGTCGAGCCCGGACCGCGTGGTGTACGAGGCGACGGACCGGACGCCGGCCGTCACGAAGCTGGCGGTCTGTCAGTACGTCGCCACCGTCGGCCCGGTCATGATGCGCAGCATCGGCCTCCGGCCGACCGCGATGGAGCGCTGGCCCGACGGCTGGCGGGAAGGCATGCGCCTGGCCGTCGGACCGCAGGACCGGGACGCCGACGGCTTCTACCAGAAGCGGCTGCCCAAAGGGGCGCCCGACTTCGTCGAGACGGTGCGGATCACCTTCCCCAGCGGCCGCCCGGCCGACGAGCTCTGCCCGACCGAGCCGGCCGCGCTGGTCTGGGCCGCGCAGATGGGCGCGCTGACCTTCCACCCGTGGCCGGTCCGGCGGCCCGACGTCGATCACCCGGACGAGTTGCGCATCGACCTGGACCCGCAGCCGGGCACCTCGTTCGCCGACGCGCAACGGGTGGCCGACGTGACCCGGGAACTGCTGGCCGAACTCGGCCTGCGGGGATACCCCAAGACCAGCGGGAACCGCGGCGTGCACATCTACGTGCGGATCCAGCCGCGGTGGTCGTTCGACGAGGTCCGGCACGCCGCGATCGGCCTGGGCCGCGAACTCGAACGGCGCGACGGCGGGGTGACCACGGCCTGGTGGAAGGAGGAACGCGGCACGCGGCTGTTCCTGGACTACAACCAGAACCTGCGCGACCGGACGATCGCCGGCGCGTGGAGCCTGCGGGCCCGCCCCGGCGCCCCGGTCAGCACGCCGATGTCCTGGGCCGGGTTGGCCGACGTCCGCGATCCCCGCGACTTCAACCTGCTGACCGTGCCCGACTACGCCGCCGACGGCGACCCCTGGGCGGACATGGACGAGCAGGCCTATTCGCTGGAGCCGTTGCTGGACCTGTGGGCGAACCTGCCCGGCGGCGAGTTGAACTGGCCGCCGGACTATCCCAAGCAGCCCGGCGAGCCGCCGCGGGTGCAGCCGAGCAAGAAGGTCGCCGACCACTGGGACGAGCAGGGCAACCGGATCGAGAAGTAGCGGGCCGCACGCGCCGATCCGGCCGGGCGCCGGGCCGGCGCTCCGGCCGGGCGTCAGCGGCGCCGGTGCGCGGCCCAGGCGAAGCAGTACGCCCCGAAGAGCGTGAGCCCGATGCCCTTGAGGAACAGCAGCGTGCCGCCCGCCGGGGACAGGTTGAGCATGCGGAAGACGGTCTGCAGGCCGGGCGGACCGGTCCGGCCGTCGATCGCCGTCCAGATCATCAGCCCGCCGATGATGGCGTAGGTGACGCCCTTGCCGACGTAGCCGGCCTGGCCGAGGGCGATCACCGGGCGCGGCGTGCCGTCCCGCAGGTCGCCGACGAAGCGGCGCCGGAGCCCGCGGTAGACCGACCGCACCGCCAGCACGAGCAGCACGATGCCGGCCACGACCACCGCGATGCGCACCAGCGCGTCCTCCAGCGCGGTGGAGTCGTGGGTGACGTCCCGTCCTTCCCGGGCGGCCCGGCCCTCCACGGCCACCCGGACCGCGCTGATCCCCAGGGCCAGGTAACCGACGGCACTGAACAACGAGCCGGTCCGGCCGAACGCCCGGCCGATCGGCTTCTCGTCCGGATCGCGCCGCCACACCATCTCGAAGATCTGCCACAGCACGAGCGCGCCGAGACCGAACGCCGTGATCCACAGGACCACCTCGCCGATCTCGGTCTGTGCCATCGCGTCGAGGGCCGAGTACTCCGAATCGCTGCCGTGCCGGCCGGTGGTCGCGAGGCGGAAGGCGATACCGGCGATCAGCAGGTAGACGAACCCGTAGGTGACCAGGCCGATCCCGACCGTCACGTCGAAGGCGGTGCTCTTGTGCACCCGGCGGCCACGATCGCCGGCCGCGCGGAGCAGCGCCGACCGGCGGTTCTCCGGGACGGTCGCACCCTCCCGCTCGCCCATGCGGCCCCCCGACGAGTCGGTGCCCGCCGGCGGTCGGGCGCCCGGCGCCCAGGATAGAGCGGGCCGCCCGCCCGGCGATGGTCGAGCGCGATGGTCGAGAATGCCGGGGTGGACGGCACCAGCATCGACCAGGCCATCCGATCCAGTGCGGCCTTCCTGCAGCGGACGCTGGACCTGGACTGGGATCGGCCCATCCCGGAGATGACGTGGTCCGTGCGCGAGGTGGTCGCGCACGTCGGGGACACCCTGCTCTGGTACGCGACCGACCTCGCCGGCGGGCCCCGCGAACTGTCCACGATGGACCTGCGGGTCCGCCCGGCCGAGGCGCCGGCCGCACTGATCGAGACGGTCGGCACGTTCGGCGCCGTCCTCGGTCACGTGGTCGACGGCGTGACCCCGGGTCAGCGGGGGTTCCATCCCGACGGGGCCGCCGACAGCACCGGGTTCGCCGCCATGGCCTGCGACGAGATCCTGGTGCACACCAGCGATGCGGCGCGCGGGCTGGGGCTGGAGTACGAGCCGTCGGAGGTGCTCGCCGGGGCGGTGCTGCGACGCCTGTTCCCGGGCGCGCCGCGTGACTCCGACCCCTGGGCGGCGCTGCTCTGGGCCAACGGCCGCATCGCGTTGCCCGGGCGGCCGCGGCAGGTCGGCTGGCACCGGCACGCGGCGCCGTTGGGCGAGTAGGGAAAGCGTCACCACCGGGCCGGGACCGGGCCGGTCGGCCCCACGGGACTGTCGGACGGCCGGCGTACGGTCCGGTTCGACGGCGCGGACGCCGGTTCGACGGCGCGGACGGAGGGGGAGCGACGATGCAAGAGACCGAGCTGCGGGTGGTGGCGGCGTTGCACCAGGCCCTGGACGGGATGGGCGAGCTGGTCGCCGGGGTGCGGCCGGACCAGTGGACCGCGCCGTCGACCTGCCCCGAGTGGGACGTGCGGGCCCTGGTCGATCACGTGGTGTTCGGCAACCGGGCGTTCGCCGGCATCCTGACCGGGCAGCCCGGGCCGCCCCAGGGCGACATTCGCGCCGGGCGGGACCGGGACCCCGCCGGGACCGATCCGGAGACGGACTGGCGGTCGAGTGCGGACGGGCTGCTCGAGGCCTTCCGCGCGCCCGGCGTGCTCGGCCGCACCTTCCGGTCCCCGCTGGGCGAGATGCCCGGGGCCGGCCTGGCCGGTCTGCGGCTCACCGAGACCCTCGTCCACGGTTGGGATCTGGCCCGGTCGACCGGCCAGCGACCGCCGTTCGCCGACGGTCCGGCCCGAGCGGCGCTGGACTTCACCCTGCGGCAGCTGCCGCCCGGGGCCGACCGGTCCGCGTTCCCGTTCGCGCCGCCGCAGCCGGTGCCGGACGATGCGCCGGCCCTTGACCGGCTCGCCGCTCATCTGGGGCGGCGGGTGGACGGCCCATGACGGCATCGGGTCCGGATCCGGGCGCGCCCGGGGGCGCCCCGACCGCCGAGGATGTCCGGGCGTTGGCCCGGTCGTCGCCGTGGCTGTGGCGCACGCTGCGGTTCACCCTCCGGACGCCGACCACTGAGCCCTACGGCATCGATCGGCTCCGGGCCTGGGTGAGCCGGCCGCACGGGCTGCGCGCCGAACAGCTCGACGGCCGGTTGATCACGGCCGGGTGGGGGCCGCCGGCCGACCAGGGCATGCCCGAGATCACCGGCGGGCCGCAGCTGCGGCCGGACGGTCTGGTGGCCCGCCGACCCGCGGACTGGATCGGCCCCTTCCGGTTCGACGACCCGATGCTGACCACCTACCGGTGGGTGGCCATGGTGCATCCGTTCGAGTTGGCCGACGGCGTCGAACGCGACGAAGACGGCCTGCCGGGCGGCGACTGGTCGCCCGACCGGCCGCCGATCGTGGTCATCGACGGCCCGCGGGTGGTCGAGCACGCCGGTCGCCTCGCCTGGGAGGCGGAGGTCGTCACCACGGCGGCGTATGCCGCCCGCTGCTCCTGCTGTCCCGTGCTCGACGGGTCCGAGGCGACCGCCCAGCTGATCCGCGAGGGTTGGGAACGGGGCGACCTCGGTCGCCCCTCGTCCTGGCGGATCCGACTCGACCGGCAGACGGGGGTGCTCGTCCAGCTCACCGAAATTGGAGGGAGCAGTCGCTCGGGCGGATGGACGATGACCATCGAAGCCGTCGACGAGCCGATGCCGCGGGAACTGTTCGGGCCGGAGCCGGCCGGGGGGACCGGCCCGGTCGGCCTTCTCGGGGCCGATCCCTGAAAGGGCGCCGGTCGGCCCCGGGCACAGGGCCCCCGGGTGCCTGGTGCGCCTCGGGCACCGATCGACCCGGGATGCCGGTCAGGTGCCCAGGACGTCGGCCAGGTCGTACTTGACCGGCTCGTCGAGCTGCGCGTACGTGCAGGATCGCGGGTCCCGGTCCGGCCGCCACCGGTTGAACTGGGCGGTGTGCCGGAACCGGGTGCCCTCCATGTGCTCGTACCGCACCTCGACCACCCGTTCCGGGCGCAGCGGCACGAACGAGAGGTCCTTGCCGACGTTCCAGCGGCTGTACTCGGAGCTGCGCGGGGTCCGGGCGGCGGCGTCGTCCGGCTTGGCCCAGTTCCACGGGTGGTCGTCGAACGTCGTCACCAGCGGCTGCAGTTCGGTGAACAGGGCGGCGCGGCGCGCGGCCGGGAACGCGCCGATCACCCCGACCGAGGCGAGGTTGCCGCCGTCGTCGTACAGGCCGAGCAGCAGCGAGCCGATGCTCTCCGGGCCGCTCTTGTGCACCCGGTAGCCGGCGACGACGCAGTCCGCGGTGCGCTGATGCTTGATCTTGAACATCGTCCGTTTGTCCGGTTGGTAAGTGCCGGCCAGCGGCTTGGCGACCACCCCGTCCAGGCCGGCGCCCTCGAACTGGTCGAACCACTCGGCCGCCAGCGCCGGGTCGCGGGTCGCCGGCGTCAGGTGGATCGGCGCCTGCGCCGCCGCGAGCGCCTCCTCGAGCGCGGCCCGCCGCTGCTCGAACGGGCGGCCGGTGAAATCCTCGTCGCCCAGGGCCAGCAGGTCGAATCCGATGAAACTCGCCGGGGTCTGGGTCGACAGCAGGCGGATGCGGCTGGCCGCCGGGTGAATGCGCTGCTGCAGCACCTCGAACTCCAGCCGGTCCCCGACGACCACCACGATCTCGCCGTCCACCACGCAGCGGTCCGGCAGGTTCGCCTTGATCGCCTCCACCAGCTCGGGAAAGTACCGGGTCATCGGCTTCTCGTTGCGGGAGCCGATCTCGACCTCGTCGCCGTCCCGGTAGACGATCGACCGGAAGCCGTCCCACTTCGGTTCGTAGGACAGCTCACCGGTCGGGATGTCGGGCACGGATTTGGCCAGCATGGGCGCGACGGGCGGCATCACCGGAAGCTGCATGGGGCCCATTCTGGCCCGATCGTCGTTCCGGTGAGTGGATCGCGCTCCCGCGGAACGCCGTCGGGTCGGGATACTGAGCCGGTGACCTCGAAGAAGAAGCGCTACGCGCAGCCGGCCCCGGCCGCCCCGGTGAAGGCGGACGGCGCGACCCGGCGCGACTGGATGATCCGGTCGGTCGCGGTGCTCGCGATCGCGGTCGGGGCGTCGATGACGCTGATCGGGGCCACCCCGGACATCGCCGGCGGCTGGGGCAAGCTCGTGCTGATGGTGCCGGGCATGATCATCGCGGCGGGCGGGTTCGTCGCGTTCATCGAGACCACGAGCATGGCCCGCAGCCAGCGCGGCTCCCGCCGCCGGATGGTTCGCTAGGGGTGTGCTGAACGACCGTCCGGCCGCTTCCGCTCCCGGTGGCGCGGTCTCGGCCGGCTCCCGCGGCCCGGCCGGGCCGGGCCGGTCACCGGCCCGAGACCGAGAAGTGCTGGTAGTCGATCGGTGATCGCCAGTCGCCACCCCAGGCGAAGCCGTGGGCGGCGAAGGCCAGCACGACCGGGTCGCCGTCGTGGATCACGCCCGGCGCGTCCGGCCGGTCGAGCGCCGCGCGGCCGGCCGGCGGCAGCACGGTCGACCCGTCGACGTACGGGTTCTGCACCGGGTTCACATCGATCGCGGTGCCGTACGAGTGCTCGGAGAAGCCGCCGCCCCCGGTGACCGGCCGGCAGTTGAACGCCGAGGTGTTGTTCGCCGCCATCGACGCGTCGTCGTCACCACCGAAGTCGTCCACCAGCCGCATCGAGGCGATCGGGTAGCTCTGCGCGTACAGCTGCCGGAAGATCGCCACCACGTCCTCGGCGACGGCGGCGGCGACGACCAGTTCCCCGGTGTGATCGGCCCCGTCGAAGCCGCGGTAGGTCAGCGTGAGCCGGCGCAGGTCGGACAGCGGCACCGGGCAGCCGGCCCGCCAGCTGCTGTTCATCCGGGCCGCCGTCGCGTCGTCGATGACGGTGACCGTGGCGGTGAACCCCGCCGGCCCACCGCCCGGGGCGGACGCGGCGGTCGGGGCGGGCTCCGCCGGCGGGGTGGCCGTCGGGGCCGCTGGGGACGAGGCCGCCGGCGCATCGGGCACGACGGAGCGGGCCGGCGACGTCGGTGCGGATGCGGCCGGCGGTGATCCGGCGATCCCCGGCGAGGCGGCGGCCGGCGCCGCGCTCCCGCCCCCGCGCGAGGCACCGGAGAGCGCAGAAGCGGGTTCGGCGGCCGGCGCAGCGGTGCAGGCGGCCAGCAGGCCGAGAACGGCGAGCCCCGTCGTCGCCGCCTGCCGCGCCCGCCGGGCCGGCGACCGGACGGGCGACCCGAGCGTCGACGCGCGCACCGGCCCGGGCGCCGCCCGGACCGGCGCGCCGGCCGGGCAGCCGGTGCCCGGCCCGAGGCGGGTCCGGGTGAACGGCCGGCCGCGGCTCAGCTCGGCGCCCCCGCCACGACCTGCGGATCGGTCAGCTCGCGCAGCCCGCGCGCGTCGATGGCGGCGACCTTCTCCACCCGGCGCCGGTACTTCTCGTCGCCGCCGGGCGCGCCCGGCTCGCCCAGCCAACCGGTCGTCATCCAGACCCGGACGATCTCCATCGCCAGCACCGGGCCGATGATCTTGCCGCCCAGGCACAGCGCGTTGGTGTTCGAGTGCGACCGGGCCAGCTCCGCGCAGAACGGGTCCTGGCAGACGGCGGCGAACACGCCGCGCACCTTGTTGGCGATCATCGCGCTGCCGTACCCGACCCCGTCGACCAGGATCGCCCGGTCCACCTCGCCGCGGCCCAGGCTCAGCGCCGCGGGCAGAACGAAGTCCGGCAGGTCGCAGGCCGCCTCGTCGTGGGTGCCGAGGTCGACCACCTCGTGCCCCTGGCCGACGAGCCAGTCCTTGATCTGCATCTTCATCGGATATCCGGCGTGGTCGTTGGCCATCGCGATGCGCATCGGTCGTCTCCTGTTCCGGCCCCGGTCACCGGGCCGCGAGCCCCGACGGTAACCCGCCCCGCGGGCCGACACCCTGCCGAACGCCGCGCCGGCGGTCGCCCCCGTGGCGGAGGATCGCGGGATGCCGGGCGACCTCTTGATGCGGATCCACGGCCCCGAGTTCCGGGCGATGGCGGACCGGGTGCTGCGGGCCACTGCGCTGACCTCCCGCCTGAACGTGCTGCCGTTCGACGACGAGGCCGGCAAGGCCCGGCTGTTCGAGCAGATCCTGGGCCGCCCGCTGGCGCCCGGGGTGACGATCTACCCGCCGTTCTTCACCGACCACGGGCTCAACCTGCACCTGGCCGACGGGGTCTTCGTCAACCAGAACTGCACGTTCCTGGACTACGCCGGCATCCGGCTGGCCCCGCGGGTCCTGGTCGCGCCGCGGGTCACGTTCATCACCGTCGGCCACCCGGTCGACACCGACGACCGCCGGGTCTGGCTGACCGGCGGCCCCATCGACGTCGAGGAGAACGTCTGGATCGGGGCCGGCGCGACGATCCTGCCGGGGGTGCGGATCGGCCGGGACGCGGTGATCGCCGCCGGTGCGGTGGTGACCGACGACGTGCCGGCCCGCAGCCTGGTCACCGGGAGCAAGGCCGCCGTCCGGCGGACCTGGCCGGCCCCCGGACAATGACCGGCATGACGCCCACCCTGGTGACCTTTCCCGGCGGCTCCCTGGTGGAACGGGCGACCGTCCGGTCCGCCACCCTCCGGCCCAGCCCGGACACGGGCGCCACCACCGGGGCCGGCCCGAGCACCGGCCCCGACGCGGCCCCGGGCGGCCGCGAGGACCGGCTCCTGGTCGTCACCGACCGCACCCCGTTCCATCCGGTCGACCCCGGGTGGCCGGACCAGGGTCCGGACCGCGGCATTCTCGCGCACGGCGACCGCCGCGCCCCGGTGCTGGACTGCGTGATCGGAGCGACCGACGGCCATGCCCTGTTCGTCGGATCCGAGATCCCGGTGCGGCGCGGCGAACCCGGCTGGTCGTTCGTCGTCGTGCACGTCCTGGCCGCGGCGACGCTCGAGGTGGTCGCCGGCGACGAGGTCACGCTGACCGTCGACGCCGGCCACCGCGCCGCGCTGTCGGCCGGGCACACCGGCTGCCACCTGGCCGCGCTGGCCCTCAACGCCGCGCTGGCCGGCCGGTGGCGCAAGACGCCGCGGCCGGACGGTCTGGGCCGGCCCGACTTCGACGGGACGGCGATCGTGACGTCCCGGATCGAGCCGTTCGGATCGGTCGACGAGTACCGGCTGGGCCGGAGCCTGCGACGCAGCGGTTTCGACCCGGCCGGGCTGGCCGACGAGCTGCCCGCCGTGGCGGCCGCCGTCGACGCGACCCTGGCCGGGTGGGTCGCCGCCGGCGGTGCGGTGCGGGTGGAGACGGCCGGCCCGGCGCTGACCGACCGGCGGGAGTGGGTCTGTGAGCTGCCCGACGGCATCGCCCGCATCCCGTGCGGGGGCACCCACGTGACCGCGCTCGCCGACCTCGGATCGGTCCGGGTCACCCTCGACCTCGCCGCCGACGGCCAGCAGCTGACGATGCGGACCACCGTCGGCCGCTGAGTCGGCCGCTGAGTCGCCTCGGCCCGGTCAGGCCCGCTCAGGCCCGCTCAGACGCCGAAGCCGGGTTCGGCCACGTCCTGCGCGACCTGGAGCGCCCGCAGGATATTCCCGCTGGTCAGGGCGGCCAGGTCGGCATCCGACCAGCCCCGGTCGGCGAGTTCGGCCAGCAGCGCCGGATAACCCGCGACGTCCTCCAGGCCGGCCGGCAGGCACTCCACCCCGTCGTAGTCGCCGCCCAGCCCGATGTGGGCCGGTCCGGCGACCTCGCGGGCGTGCTCGACGTGGTCGGCGACCTGGGCGAGGGTGGCGACCGGCGCCGGGTGGGCGGCCCGCCAGCGCTCCAGCTCGGCGACCGCTTGCGGGTCCAGATGCTCGCCGGCGTGCTCGGTGTAGACCGTCACCCGGTCCAGGCCCAGCTCGTGCCGGCGGGCATCCTCGGCGGCGTCGTGGTCGGCGCAGGCCTGGGACACGAAGTGCGGCACGAACGTCACCATCTGCACCCCGCCGTTGCCGGCCAGCCGGGCCAGCACCTCGTCCGGGACGTCGCGGGGATGGTCGACCAGGGCCCGGCACGACGAGTGGGAGAAGATCACCGGAGCGGCGGAGACGTCCAGCGCGGCGTGCATCGTGGTGGGCGCGACGTGCGACAGGTCGACCAGCATGCCGATGCGGTTCATCTCCCGGACCACGTCGCGGCCGAAGTCGGTCAGGCCGCCCACCGCCGGGGCGTCGGTCGCCGAGTCGGCCCACGGCACGTTCTGGTTGTGGGTCAACGTCATGTAGGCCACGCCCAGCCGGCGCAGCATCCGCAGCACGCCCAGCGAGCAGTCGATGCTGTGGCCGCCCTCGGCTCCCAGCAGTGCGGCGATCCGGCCCGCGGCGATGGCCCGCCGGACGTCGTCCGCGGTACGGGCAGCGACGAAGGTGTCCGGGTACCGGGCGACGATCCGGGCGACGCAGTCGATCTGCTCCAGGGTCGCGGTCACCGCCGCCCCACCGGTCAACGTGCCCGGCACGTAGACCGAGAAGAACTGGGCGCCCACGCCGCCGGCCCGCAGCCGGGCGATGTCGGTGTGCAGGGTGGGCTGATGGCGCGCGATGTCGCGCCGGTCCAGGTCGTAGGCGACCTGCCGGCGCAGCGCCCAGGCCAGGTCGTTGTGCCCGTCGAACACCGGCGCCCGGGTCAGCAGGGACGCCACCCGATCGGCCGTGGCTCGGTTCGCCCTCTCCGTCGGGCCGGCCGTCGCCGGATGCTCGGTGTGCCGCTGGGCCGTCATGCCATCCCCGCCAATCGTCGGACCGCCTCGTCGATGACCTCGTCCCGCTTGCAGAACGCGAACCGGACGAACGGCTTGCCGTCGGCCGGATCGTCGTGGAACACCTCGTCCGGGATGGCCACCACCCCCGCCCGGGCGGGCAGGTCGAGGCAGAAGCGCATGCCGTCGGTCGCCCCCAGCGGCCGGATGTCGGTCATCACGAAGTAGGTGCCCTGCGGACGCAGCACGCCGAAGCCGGCCGCGGCGAGCCCGGCGCAGAGCCGGTCCCGCTTGCTCTGCAGGCCGTCCCGCAGCCCGGCCACCCAGGCCATCTCGTGGCGCAGCGCGTGGGCCACGGCCGGCTGGAACGGGGCGCCGCCGACGTAGGTGAGGAACTGCTTGGCCGCCCGCACGGCGGCGATCAGGGGTGCCGGTCCGCACGCCCAGCCGATCTTCCAGCCGGTGGTGCTGAACGTCTTGCCGGCGCTGGAGATGGTGACGGTGCGCCCGGCCATCCCGTCGAACGTGGCCAGCGGACGGTGCGGCACCCCGTCGAAGACCAGGTACTCGTAGACCTCGTCGGTCAGCACCACCAGGTCGTGCTCGACGGCGAGCCGGGCCAGGCCGGCCAGCTCGTCCGCGTCGAGCACGGTGCCGGTCGGGTTGTGCGGGGAATTGACGATCAGCATCCGGGTCGCCGGGGTGATCGCGGCGGCGACCTCGTCGACGTCGAGCCCGAACCGGCCGGAGCCGTCCGGGCGCAGCGGGACCGACCGGTGCCGGGCACCGGCCATCGCCACGATGGGCGGGTAGGAGTCGTAGTGCGGCTCGATCAGCAGGACATCGTCACCCGGCCCGACCAGGCCGAGGACCGCCGCGGCCAGCGCCTCGGTCGCCCCGACGGTCACCAGCACCTCGGTGTCCGGGTCGAAGACCTGCCCGTGGTCCCGCTCCCGGGCCAGCGCGATGGCCTGCCGCAGCTCCGGGATGCCCGGCCCGGGCGGGTACTGGTTGACCCCGTCGGCGATGGCCTGCCGGGCGGCCGCCAGCACGGACGGCGGCCCGTCCGTGTCCGGGAAGCCCTGGCCGAGGTTGATCGCCCCGGTGCGCAGGGCCAGCGCGGACATCTCGGCGAAGATCGTCGTCGTGTACGGCCGCAGCCGGTCCACCAGGGGATCGGCCCAGCGGCTGGTCCGGGCGGGCTGCGGAGCGACCGTCATGGCTCTATTCCTACCGCTCGCCGGTCCCGATCCGGCCGCGGCCTCCCGGATCGGCGCCCGCGCCGCCCGGCCGGCCGGGTCGTGCGCGGCGAGCGGGGAACAATGACCGTCATGAGCACCACCGAATCCACGTCGACCGGACCGGCCCCGACGAGCCCGCCCGGCCGGCCGCGCCCGCCGTCCGCCGGCCGGGTCCCCGCCACGCCGGCCGATCAGGTGCTCAGCGCGTCGGACGAGATCAAGCGGCGCGGGCTGCGGAAGATGAAGGCGATCGCCACCGGCGCGCTGGTGCTGATGGCCGTCGTCTTCGTCATCGCGTTCACGCTGGAGGACCGCTACCCCTGGCTGGGGTACGTCCGGGCGATGGCCGAGGCCGGCATGGTCGGGGCGCTGGCCGACTGGTTCGCCGTCACCGCGCTGTTCCGGCGGCCCCTGGGGCTGCCGATCCCGCACACCGCGATCATCCCGACCCGCAAGGACGCCATCGGCACGTCGCTGTCGGAGTTCGTGGCCACCAACTTCCTGTCCGAGGACGTCGTCCGGGAGAAGCTGGCCGGGTTCTCGGTGGCCCAGCGGGCCGGAGAATTCCTGGCCCGGCCCGAGTCGGCCAAGCGGGTCACGGCCGAGCTCGCCTCCGCGGTGCGGGGCATCAGCAACGTGCTGTCCGACGACCAGGTCGCCGACCTGTTCGAGAAGATGGCCCGGCGCAAGATCGACGAGACGAAGATCGGCCCGCCGCTGGGCCGCATCGCGGCGGACGTCTTCGCCCGCGGCGACCACCGCCCGCTGGTCGACATGATCGCCGACCGCTGCTACGAGTGGATCCGGGACAACTACACCGCGGTCTCCCGGGTGGTGTCCCAGCGGTCGCCGTCGTGGTCGCCCCGCTTCCTGGACGACATTGTCGCCGACCGGATCTACAACGAGGTGCTGAACTTCGCCCGCGCGGTCAAGGACGACCCCCAGCACCAGCTGCGGCTCTCGCTGGACGTCTTCCTGGCCGAGTTCGCCCAGGACCTGCAGCACGACGACGCGACGATCGCCCGGGCCGAGGCGATCAAGGATCAGGTCGTCGGCAACGCCGAGGTGCGGACGCTGGCGACCGGCTTCTGGCAGTCGATCAAGGACTCGCTGCTGCGCGCCGCCGAGGACCCGGACTCCCCGCTGCGCCGGTCGATCACCGACGGGCTGATCGGCTTCGGTCGCCGGCTGCAGGACGATCCCGAGCTGACCGCCAAGGTCGACGGCTGGGTCGCCGATGTGGCCGGCTACATCGCCCGCAACCACGCCCGGAACATCACCGGGATCATCGACGACACCATCGCGCGGTGGGACGGTGAGGCGACCAGCCGCAAGATCGAACTCCAGGTCGGCCGCGACCTGCAGTTCATCCGCATCAACGGCACCGTCGTCGGCGCCCTGGCCGGCCTGGTGATCTACACCCTGGCCCAGCTGCTGCTCACCTGAGCGGCCCGGCCGCACCCGGTCGGCCCCGCGGGCGCCGGCCTGGCCCGGTCCCCGCGGCTCGCCTGCCCGCGCGGA
Source organism: Nakamurella sp. (assembly GCF_048594475.1). Taxonomy (NCBI): domain Bacteria; kingdom Bacillati; phylum Actinomycetota; class Actinomycetes; order Nakamurellales; family Nakamurellaceae; genus Nakamurella; species Nakamurella sp. The sequence continues at coordinate 21,254 of NZ_JBMDXT010000366.1, forward strand.
TCAACTAGCCCCGCGGCTCGCCTGCCCGCGCGGATCAACTAGGCCCGCGCGGATCAAAAGTGCCCGAATGTGACGGGTGGGGCAGGAATCAACGATGTCATCCGGTTGAGTCGGTCCGGGGCGCGGTGGCCGGGTTGCCCCGGTTCCGTTTCCCCGGACCGCTCGCCGAACCCGGCGTGCGTGTCTCGACGCACCGGGCTCTCCACGGGTGCGGCCGTTATGCCGGGGTCGGTGTCCAAG
>NZ_JBMDXT010000367.1:0-2785 GCF_048594475.1 Nakamurella sp.
TGGGCGGTTTTGGTCACCTCTCGTGTTCTCCTATTTTACATTCCTTCGTTGTGGACGGGCTGCCGTTCTGGGGCGGGCGCCGCCGCCCGACCAGCACCACTCTGAAGCCGGCGCAGCATCACGCAGCGTCAGATTCCCCGACTGTACGAGGGCACAGGTTGCTGGGATGTTTCACCTGGCGAATCGTGATCCAAGGGTGATCGGCGCTGTCACCGCGCTTCGGGGTGGGGTCCGTCGGCCGCGGCGACCCCTCCGGAAAATCGGGCGAACCGCCCGCAATGACGCTTGATGACGATCATCTTGCGGTGACCACGACCTCCGGCGGGAAATACTGCGACCGGTCTCACACCCTAGCACAGCAGGTTACCGGTCGTTAACCACGACGCGGGGTCGGCGGCGCGTCCCCCGATCAGGTGGCCGGCCACCCGGCCAGGCCGGCCAGCGGGCCGGTCCAGGCCCACCCGGGGTGGTCCTCGGTCAGCACCGCCTGCAGCCCCGGGCCCACCGCGAGCACCGCCCGCGGCTGCACCAGCGGCAACACCGGCAGGTCGACCCAGAGGCCCGGGTCGGCCTCGGCGACCGCGATCTGCCCGGTCAGGGACTGCGCCAGCACCCGCTGCGTGCCCGCCGCGCAGTAGCCCGACAGGTTGCCCGTGCGCGGCGCCGCGGTTCCCGCCGGCACCCCGCCGGCGGAGCCGTCCCCGGTCACGCCGGAGCCGATGCCCGACGGATCCGTCCGCGGGCAGCCGAAGGCCGTCGCGGCCGCGACCGGGTCGTCCGGCCCCCGGGTCAGGTTGATCAGGGCGAGATCGAGAGTGCCCGCCGCCAGGTTGTTCTCGATCAGATCCGGGGCGGCGTCCGGGTACAGGTCGACCTCGATGCCGGCCGCCCCGAGCTGCTGCTGGACCAGCCGGGCGGCGGCCGCGAGGCGCGGCGACCCGCTGGGGTAGCCCAGCCGCAGACGCAGGATCTGGCCGTCCCGGGCGACGTAGAGGCCGTTGCTGGACCACCCCGCGGCGGCCAGGTCGGCCTGGGCCGCGGCCGGGTCGTTCGTCACGATCGGCGGACCGGTCGACCCGGCGACCGAGGCGGCCGCGCCGGAGTCCACCGGGAGCGCGATCTGGGAGCTGACCGTCAGTCCGCCGTCCGGCCAGCCGGCGGTCAGGGCGGCGGCCACCGCCGCCGGATCGAGCGCGGCCGCGATCGCGTGGCGGACCCCCACGTCCGCGGTCGCGCCGCCGGCCGCATTCATCACCAGCTGGAGGGACGACGGCGTCGCCAGCACGGTGCGCCTCTCGGCCGGCACCTGGTCGGCGATGTCCCCGGCGGTGGCGTCGTCCGGCGCGAGCCAGAGCGCCTGCACGTCGCCGCGGTTGAAGGCGGCGAGCAGATCGGGCGGCCGGCCCAGCCGCAGCACCACGGCGGACGGGCCGGGCGGGGTCGCCCAGTACTTGTCGTTGCGCGCGAGCGTGACCTGGCCGGTGACCGGGTCGTAGGAGGTCATCTTGTACCGGTTGCCCGACAGCGGCAGGTCGGTGTCGAGCCCGGACGACCAGCCGCCCGGCGAGTCCTTGAGCAGGTGGCTGGGCAGCAGCGGGGAGAACAGGCTGCGCCACTGCGGGAACGGCTCGGCGAACTCCACGTCGACCGTCTTGCCGGCGTCCCGGGACCGGATCGCGGTGATCAACCGGTATCCCGCCGATGCGACGGTGCCGGGCTGCACCAGCAACTGCTCGCGCAGGTAGGAGAAGTCCTCCGCGGTGATCGGGGTGCCGTCGGACCAGGACGCCTTGCGATCGAGCAGGTAGGTCACGGTGAACGGGTCCACCGAGGTCACCGCGACCCAGTCGACGACGTCCGGATCCGTGCCCACCGACCCGTCGGCGGCCATCACGAACGCCGACGGCAGGACCAGCGAGGCGACCGCCTGCGACGCCGGTGAGTAGTCCGCGACGGCGTACGGGTTGAACCCGGCGATCGGGCCGGACGTGCCGTCGAGGCCGACGACCAGGGTCCCCGGCGCCGGTGGCGCGCTGGAGATCGAGGTGCCGGCGGTGGGGGCGATCGGCGCCGGCAGATTCGGCGGGGTGCACGCGGCCAGCAGCACCGCCATCAGGACGCCCAGGATCAGCCGGCCCGTGCCGGCGCGCGTCGTCACCGACCCCACGGCCTCACCCTACGGACGGACCCGTCGACCGGGCGTGCACCGCCGCCATCTGCCGGCGCGCCTCAGCCGGCGGTCTTGTTCCGGGAGCGGGTCTTGGCCCGGTCGGTCGCGGCCAGCACGACCTTGCGGATCCGCGCCCCCTTCGGGGTCACCTCGACGCACTCGTCGTCGGCGCAGAACTCCAGCGCCTGTTCCAGCGACAGCGAGCGCGGCGGCACCAGGTGGACCAGCTCGTCACCGCTGGACTGGCGCATGTTGGTGAGCTTCTTCTCCTTGGTGATGTTCACGTCCATGTCGTCGGCCCGCGAATTCTCGCCGACGATCATGCCCTCGTACACCTCGGTGGTCGGCGCGACCAGCATCGTGCCGCGTTCCTGCTGGTTGAACATGGCGAACGGGGTCGCCTTGCCGGCCCGGTCGGCGACCAGCGACCCGGTGGGCCGGCCCCGCATCTCGCCGGCGAAGGCCTCGTACCCGTCGAACACGTGGTGCGCGATGCCGGTGCCGCGGGTGTCGGTCAGGAACTCCGTCCGGAACCCGATCAGGCCCCGCGAGGGCACGTGGAACTCCATCCGGACCCAGCCGGTGCCGTGGTTGCTCATGGCTTCCATCCGGCCC
>NZ_JBMDXT010000368.1:0-2466 GCF_048594475.1 Nakamurella sp.
CGAGCGGAACCAGGCCCGCGACTGGCTGTTGAGCATGAACACCACGATCAGCACCGGCACGACGACGCCGAGCAGGTAGCTGATGCCGAACGCGCCGGAGACGATCAGCCCGACGATGGCCAGGACCGCGTACAGCGCGCACGCGATGACCAGGATCTGGCCGTTCTTTCCATTGATGGCGGTGACGCCGCCGGCGATCAGCAGCGCGGCCACCACGATCAGGCCGATGGTGATGACGATGAGGAACGTGCCGGCCCCGCTGACCGCGTTGCAGGCGTCCCGGGTGTCCGAGTCGTACAGGTAGGTCGAGTTCGAGTCGCACACCGCGCTGCTCGCCGCGCTCAGCACGCTGCCCGCGAACAGCGCGATGACCGACCAGAACAGGCCGAGGCCGCCCCAGACGAACGCCAGCACGGCCGCCGCCGTGACCATGCCGGGCCGCCCGGACTTGGCCGGCTGGCCGTAGCCGGGGTAGCCGGCCGCGTACTGCGGCGGCGGGTACTGGCCGTACCCGCCGGGTTGCCCCGGCGGCGGCTGCTGGCCGAACGCCGGCTGCTGGGGGTAGCCGGGCTGCTGGAAGCCGCCCGACGGGTATCCGGATCCGGGCTGCTGGAACCCGCCCGACGGGTATCCGGGTTGCTGGAAGCCCCCGGACGGGTAGCCGCCCGGCTGGTACCCGGGGGGCTGGCCGCCGGGCTGGGCGTAGGGGTCCTGGGGGTTGCCGGGGTAGCTCATGGCCGCGGCCTCGTCTCTTCGTGCTGTCGCTGGGTGATGTCGGCGCGGATCCGGTGCTGGCGATCGGCCGGTGCGGATCAGAAGGAGGGCGCGCCGCGGCCCTTGAACCAGGCCTTGCTCACCGGCTGCAGCAGCAGCGCGATGATCGCGCCGGAGATCGCCAGGCTGATCAGGGTGCCGGCGCTGAAGTCGCTGAGCAGGCTGATCAGCTGCAGGACGGCGGCCACGATCGCGACGATGGTCAGGATCTTGGCGTTCTTGCCCTGCAGCGCCATCAGGCCGGACCAGATGTAGAGCGCGCCGACGGCGAGCACCAGGATGGAGATCACGATGACCACGCCGCCCAGCCCGCCGACGTAGCCGGTGAGCGCGCTGCCGGCGAACAGCGCCAGCAGTCCGATCAGGATGGACAGGCCGCCGACGACGAACGCGAGCACGGCCGCCGCCGTGACCATGCCCGGCCGGGCGGCCGGCGCGGCACCGTAGGCGCCGGCGGGCGGGTAGCCGGGCGCACCGTAGGGCTGGCTCGGGTACTGGCCGGCCGGCGGGTACTGCCCCGCGGGCGGGTAACCGCCGGCCGGCTGGTACTGGTTGCCGGCGCCCGCCGGATCCGGCTGGCTCGGGGTCGCGTACGGGTCGTTGCCGGGGCCGTTGTAGCCGGAGGGTGTGCTCATGGGGGGATCCGTTCTGTCGGAGCGCCGGTCGACCCGGTGTCGACCACGATGCACGCCAAGGACGATAACGCTGTGCGTCACCTGGAAGAACGATTTGAAATCGACTTGATACCGCCATCGGTGTGAATCACTCGGGCGCGTGCGGTGACCGCGCGACGTAGCCGGTTCCGGATGCCGCTAGCATGATTGCCCGGACCATGGCGGGCCTTTTTCCGGCGCCGCCGTGCGTGTCCGCCAGTGCGTGGTACCGACCAGCGTCGTTCGGGCATCGGGCGACAGGGGCGGACGCCAACCCCGACCGTGGAGATGAACAAGCCGTGCCCAAGCCCGTCGTCCTGATTGCCGAGCAACTGGCCCCCGCGGCCGTCGACCTGCTGGGGAGCGAGGTCGAGATCCGCCACGTGGACGGGGCGGATCGGGGTGCCCTGCTGCCCGCGCTGAAGGAGGCCGACGCCGTCCTGATCCGCTCGGCCACCCGGATCGACGCCGAGGCGCTGGCCGCCGCGCCGCAGTTGAAGGTGGTCGCCCGCGCCGGCATCGGCCTGGACAACGTGGACGTGCCGGCCGCGACCGCCAAGGGCGTGCTGGTGGTCAACGCGCCGCAGTCCAACATCATCACCGCCGCCGAGCACGCCGTGGCGCTGCTGCTGTCGGTCGCCCGCCGGGTGCCCGCCGCGGACGCGTCCATGCGGGCCGGCGACTGGAAGCGCAGCAAGTTCACCGGCGTCGAGATCGCCGACAAGACGGTCGGCGTGGTCGGCCTGGGCCGCATCGGCCAGCTGTTCGCGGCCCGGATCGCCGCGTTCGGCACCACCGTCATCGCCTTCGACCCCTACCTGCAGCCGGCCCGGGCCGCGGCGCTGGGCGTGCGGCTGGTCGATCTGCCCACGTTGCTCGCGACCGCCGACATCATCTCCATCCACCTGCCGCGGACGCCGGAGACCCTGGGCCTGATCGGCGCCGCCGAGCTGGCCACGGTCAAGCCCGGCGTGATCATCGTCAACGCCGCGCGCGGCGGGCTGATCGACGAGCGGGCGCTGGCCGACGCGCTCACCGA
>NZ_JBMDXT010000369.1:0-5879 GCF_048594475.1 Nakamurella sp.
CGCAGCGGCTCGACCAGCTGGAACTGCAGGTCCTCGGGCAGCCCGCCGACGTTGTGGTGGGACTTGATGGTGGCCGTGCCGGTGCCGCCGCCGGATTCGACGACGTCCGGGTACAGGGTGCCCTGGACCAGGAACTTCACCCCGCCCTGGGCCGCGTCGATCTGCGCCGCGGCGGTCTCGAAGACGCGGATGAACTCCCGGCCGATGATCTTGCGCTTGGTCTCCGGCTCGGTGATCCCGTCCAGCGCGGAAAGGAATCGGGCGGCAGCATCAACGGTCACCAGGTGGATGCCGGTGGCGGCGACGTAGTCGCGTTCCACCTGCTCCCGCTCCCCCGCCCGCAGCAGCCCGTGGTCGACGAACACGCAGGTCAGCTGGTCGCCGACGGCCCGGTGCACCAGGGCGGCGGCGACCGCCGAGTCCACTCCCCCGGAGAGCCCGCAGATCACCTTCTCGTCGCCGACGACCCGGCGGATCGCCTCGACCTGTTCGGTCAGGATGCTCTGCGGGTTCCAGTCGGGGGCGATGCCGGCGACGTCGTAGAGGAAGCGGCGCAGCACGTCCTGGCCATGCTCGCTGTGCACGACCTCCGGGTGGTACTGCACGCCGGCCAGCCGCCGGTCGAGGTTCTCGAACGCCGCGATCGGCGTGTCCGGGGTGCTCGCGGTGACGGTGAAGCCGGCCGGGGCGGCGGCGACCGCGTCCCCGTGGCTCATCCAGACCCGCAGCCGGTCCGGCAGGTCCTGCAGCAGGGTCGAGCCGGCCGCCGCGACGGTCAGGTCGGTGGCCCCGTACTCGCGGCGACCGGTGCGGGCGACGGTGCCGCCCAGGGCCTGGGCCATCGACTGGAAGCCGTAGCAGATGCCCATCACCGGGATGTCGGCGTCGAACAGGGCCGGGTCGACCGCCGGCGCGCCGTCGGCGTAGACCGACGACGGGCCGCCGGACAGGATGACCGCGGCCGGCTGCCGGGCCGCGATCTCGGCGACCGACGCCGTGGACGGCACGATCTCGGAGTAGACGTTGGCCTCGCGGACGCGCCGGGCGATCAGCTGGGCGTACTGGGCGCCGAAGTCGACCACCAGCACCGGATGCGGATGGCTGGACGCCGGAGCGGCGGATTCGGGCACGGCGGGCTGCCTCTCGATCGGTCGCGGGAACCGGCGGAGTCTATCGAAGCGCCGCCGGCCGAACCGCCGTTGCGCACTGCACCGGGGGCCGGCGCAACCTCGGTTCAGCCGGCCGGCGACCCGACACCGGGCCCCCGGCGGTCCCGTTTGGGCCGGCGCAGCCCGGCGGCGGTCAACCGACGCACCAGCTCCCGGGCCGGCACCGGCTCGGCGCCGGCAGCGACGAGAAGGGCGTACCGCTCCTGCGGCACGTCGTAGTGGTCGTGGTCGAACCCGCGTTCCGGGATGCCGTTGGCGGCCGCGAACGCGTGCAACTCGGCGTGGGACACGTCGCTGACCAGGTGGGACCACAGCCGGCCGTGGGCCGGCCAGCGGGGCGGATCGATCAGCACGGCCATGGCCGACAGGGTAGGCGGATGATGGACCGCGTGAGCTCCACCACCACGCCGGTCCCCGCCGACCGCCGCACCGCCGGTTGGACGCCGCGGTCGCGGGTCTGGCGGGGCACCGAGACGGTGGTCGCCGACGTGCCGGTGTCCGAGCTCAGCGACCGGCTCGCCCAGGACCCGAACAGCCGCGCCTGGTGGTGGGTCCCGCGCCACCGGTCGGCGCTGGCGGAGACCGCCCGGCTGTTCGACCTGGACGACTTCGCCATCGAGGACGTGCTCTCCGACCGGGAGCCGCCCAAACTCGACGTCGTCGGGTCGACCGTGATCGTGATCGGCGCCCTCGTCACGTTCGATGCGCCGACCGACCAGCTGGACAAGGATCGGGTCGCGATCCTGGCCACCGACCGGATGCTGGCGGTGATCGCCGACCGCGCGGCCGCGCAGCCGCTGGTCCGGCGGCTCGCGGACGCCGCGGGCGGTCTGGCGGTCGACGGGGTCCCGGCCGGCCTGCACGTGCTGGTCGACCTGATGGTGCACACCCAGGGGCAGGCCCTGCTGGCCATCGCGGATGCCGCCGACGAGCTGACCACCTCGCTGTTCGACGACAAGCCGATGAACCGGGCGGACCAGCTGCGCGCGTTCCGCATCCGGCAGGCGATCGCCGGCATGCGCCGGGTCAGCGCCCCGTTCGCCGAGCTGGCGGCCGACCTGGCCGGCGCCGCCGGCCGTCCGGCGGCCGACGACGACCCCGCTGCCGGGCTGCTGCACGGCGCCACCGCGCGGCGCTTCGAGGACGTCTGCGACCACGCCCGGCACGCGGCCCGGGAGACCGACACGGTGCGGGAGATGCTCAGCTCGGCCTACGAGACGAACCTGGCCCTGTCCGACGTGCACCTGAACGTGATCATGAAGAAGCTGTCGGCGTGGGCCGCCATCATCGCCGTGCCGACCCTGATCACCGGGTTCCTCGGCATGAACGTGCCGTACCCGGGGTTCGGTGAGACCCGCGGGTTCGTGGTCGGCACCCTGGTCATCGTGATCGCCGCGAGCGGCCTGTTCACGCTGTTCAAGCGCAAGGACTGGCTCTGACCCCTCGACCGAGCCCGCGCGACCCGCCGCCGGCCGGACCGGCACGCCGGCGCGGGCGGGTGGCGGTTCGCCGCCGCTGATCAGGCCCGGCCGACCAGGCCCGGCCGACCAGGCCCGGCTGGTCAGGCCGGCATGGTCAGGCCGGCATGGTCAGGCCCGGATGGTCAGGCCGACCTTCTGGAACTCCTTGAGGTCGGAGTAGCCGGCCTTGGCCATCGCCCGGCGCAGCGCCCCGAACAGGTTCGTCCGGCCGTCCGCTCCGATCGCCGGCCCCAGCAGCAGCTGCTCCAGCGGCACGTCGGCCGGGCCGACCGGGGCCGCGAAGCCGCGCGGCAGGACGGGGTGGGCCGCGGTGGTCGGCCAGTACCAGCCGGCCGCCGGCACCTGCGCGGCCCAGGTCAGCGGCTCGCCGAGCATCACCGCGTCGGCGCCGCAGGCGATGGCCTTGGCGATGTCCGCGCTCGACTCGATGCCGCCGGCCGCGATGACGTGCACGTACCGGCCACCGGTCTCGTCCAGGTAGGACCGCCGGGCGGCGGCCGCGTCGGCGATCGCGGTGGCCATCGGCACCGCGATGCCCAGCACCTCGTCGGTGGTCGTGGTGTTGCCGTGCCCGGTCCCGACGATGACCCCGGCGGCGCCGGTGCGCATCAGGTGGGTCGCGGTCTTGTAGTCCGAGCAACCGCCCACGACGACCGGCACGTCCAGGTCGGCGATGAACGACTTGAGGTTGAGCGCGGTGCCGTTGGCCTGCACATGCTCGGCCGAGATGATCGTGCCCTGGATGACCAGCAACTCCACGCCGGCCGCGATCGCCGGGCCGGCCAGCGACGCCGCGTTCTGCGGGGACAGCCGGACGGACACGGTGCCGCCGCCGTCGCGCAGCGTCCGGATCGCCTCGGTGAGCAGGTCGACCGACACCGGCTCGGCGTAGATCCGCTGGATCTGCGCGATGATCTCGTCAGGGTCGTCGGCCGCCGCGGCCCGCTCCAGCAGCTCGTCGATCACCTTCTGCGGGTCGGCGTGCCGGGCCCAGAGGCCCTCGCCGTCCAGCACGCCCAGGCCACCCACCGCGCCGACCGCGGCGGCCACCGCGGGCGAGACGATCGCGTCCGTCGGCTGGGTGATCAGGGGGATGTCGAACCGGTAGGCGTCGATCTGCCAGCCGATGGAAATGTCCGACGACGAGCGGGTGCGCCGGGACGGGACGATGCCGATGTCCGCCAGCTCGTACGCCGACCGCGCGGTGCGCCCCATGCCGATCTCGATCTCCGGCACCGTTCCTCCTTCGCCTGCGACCCACCGACGGGGCCCGGCCAAGGGTAGGCGACGATCGGCCACCGATCACCCCGGGCGGGCGGGACCGGCCCGCTCGCGCCATGCGGGTCGGGATCGTCGCGCCGCACGGTTCGGGGCTGGTCGACCGCTCCGGCCGGGCCGAGCCGGCCGGACGGGTCAGCGGTCGATGTAGTTCGGCGCCTCGGAGGTGATGGCGATGTCGTGCGGGTGCGACTCGCGCAGCCCGGCGGAGGTGATCCGGACCACCCGGGCGTCCTTGAGCTGCTCGATGGTGGCCGAGCCGGTGTAGCCCATGGCCGCGCGCAGACCGCCGACGAGCTGGTGGGCGACGTCCTGCAGCCGGCCCCGGTAGGGCACCCGACCCTCGATGCCCTCGGGCACGAGCTTGTCGTCGGAGAGCACGTCGTCCTGGGAGTAGCGGTCCTTGGAGTACGACCGCGCCTCGCCGCGGGACTGCATCGCGCCGAGCGACCCCATGCCCCGGTAGGTCTTGTACTGCTTGCCGCCGACGAAGATCAGCTCGCCCGGGGACTCGGCCACGCCGGCCAGCAACGAGCCGAGCATCACGGTGTCGGCGCCGACCGCGATGGCCTTGGCGATGTCGCCGGACTGCTGCAGGCCGCCGTCCCCGATGACCGGGATGCCGGCCGGCCGGCAGGCCTTGGCCGCCTCCCAGATCGCCGTCACCTGGGGCACGCCGATGCCGGTGACGACCCGGGTGGTGCAGATAGAGCCGGGCCCGACCCCGACCTTGACCGCGTCGGCGCCCGCGTCGACCAGGGCCTGCGCGCCGGCCCGGGTGGCGATGTTGCCGCCGACGATGTCGACCCGGGCGCCGACGTCGTGCCGCAGCCGGGCCACCATCTCGACCACCCGGCGGGAGTGCCCGTGGGCGGTGTCGACCATGATCACGTCCACGCCGGCGTCGGCCAGGGCCATCGCCCGCTTGTACGACTCCTCGCCCACGCCGACCGCGGCGCCGCACAGCAGGCGGCCGTCGGCGTCCTTGGTGGCGTACGGGTACTGCTCGGTCTTGACGAAGTCCTTGACGGTGATCAGGCCGCGCAGCTTGCCGTCGCTGTCGACCAGCGGCAGCTTCTCGATCTTGTGCTTGCGCAGCAGGCCGAGCGCGGCCGACGCGCTGACCCCGACCGGCGCGGTGACCAGCGGCATCTTGGTCATCACCTCGCGCACGGGACGCGACTTGTCGACCTCGAACCGCATGTCCCGGTTCGTGATGATGCCCAGCAGGTGCCCGTCGGCGTCGGTGACCGGGACCCCGGAGATGCGGAACTTCGCGCACAGCGCGTCGGCGTCCCGCAGGGTGGCGTCCGGCCGGCAGGTGACCGGGTCGGTGACCATGCCCGCCTCGGACCGCTTGACGATCTCGGCCTGCGACGCCTGGTCGTCGATCGACAGGTTGCGGTGCAGCACGCCCAGGCCGCCCTCGCGGGCCATCGAGATGGCCATCCGGGCCTCGGTGACGGTGTCCATGGCGCTGGAGACCAGCGGCACCCGCAGCCGGATGTTGCGGGACAGCCAGGTGCTGGTGTCCGCCTCGCTGGGGACCAGGTCGGAGGCATCCGGCAGCAGCAGGATGTCGTCATAGGTCAACCCGAGGGTGGCGAACTTGTCCTCCACCGCGATGACGGGCGCACCTTCCATGCCCCGTGCCAGCGGTTCCTGCGTGACCGACATGCCCGACCTCTCGCCGACGTTGCTGCGGGCCGGCCGGAGCGCCCGGCAGGTCCCCCGACCATCGTAGGTGAGCCGATGCCCGCACCTAGCCCGCCGGGTTCGCCCCGATCGTGGGAGTGCTCACCAGGCCGCCACCCGAGCCGGCCCCGGCGTCGCCGCCGGCACTCGATCCGCTCCCCCCGGCCGGGTCGGCCGCCGGGAGGCCGAGCGGCTCCTGGGCGTCCTTGCCGGCCCCGCCGTCGCTCGTGGTCGGCGGCGGGGTGGGGGCCGATTG
>NZ_JBMDXT010000037.1:0-29658 GCF_048594475.1 Nakamurella sp.
CACACCGGTCCGCCGTCCGGTCCGCCCTCGGGCCCGTACCCCGGTCCGGGGGACGCCGGCACCCCCGGCGGGCCGCCCGCCGGGGGGCACCGTCCGGCCCGCCGGTCCGCGCGCCGGCCGCTGGTCATCGGGCTGGTGGCGGCGGTGCTGGCCGTGTCCGCGGTCGCCGGCGTCTCCTGGGCCCTGCGCCCGTCTGGCCAGGTGCCCGGACAGGCCCAGGCCGGCGCCCCGGCCACGGCCGCGCCGGCCGAGCATTCCCACGAGGGGGACAGCGGGCCGGCCCCGGCCACCGCGGGGTCCACCGCCGGCAGTGCGCCCGGCGGAGGGACCGGTGCCGGCCCGGCGCCCGGCTCGACCGGCGTCGTCGCCCCGGAGACGACGCCGCCGGTCGAGGCCGGGCCGAGCACGCCCCCGGCCGTCGCCCCCGCCCCGGCCGGCGCGATCCCGAGCCTCCCCGGTGACCCCATCCCGGTCGGCCCCACCCCGGGTTACGTGGCGATCACCCCCGACGGCCGCTACGCCTACATCGCCAACCGGTCCGCCCAGGTCGTCACCGTGCTGGACACGACGATCAATAAGGTGACCGCCACCATCCCGATCACCGCCGGCCCGCCCCAGTTCATCGCCTTCTCCCCGGACGGGTCCCGGGCCTGGGTCAGCGTCTACAACGACGACAAGACCATCAACCTGGTCGTCGTCATCAACACCCGCACGACCAAGGCGCTGGCCGAGATCCCGGTCGAGAAGAAGCCGTACGCGCTGGCGGTCACCCCGGACGGGACCTCGGTGTGGGTGCCCAGCCACGACGCCGGCGCGCTGGACATCATCGACGTCGCGTCCGGCACCGTCACCCAGACCCTGCCCGTCGCGAAGAACCCGCACTGGGTGGCCTTCTCACCGGACGGCCGGACCGCATACCTGGCCAACCACGAGTCGAACGTGCTCTCGGTCATCGACGTGGCGAGCCGGGCGACGGTGGCCACGATCCCGGTCGGCACCAGCCCGCACAGCGTCGCCGTCTCGCCGGACGGGACGCAGGTGGTGGTCGTCTGTTTCGACAGCAACGACGTGTACTTCATCGACACCGCCAGCCGGCAGGTCGTCGGCACGACGCCGGTCGGCACCAACCCGCAGGACATCTCCTACAGCGCCGACGGCACCTACCTCTACACGGCGAACGTGCAGAGCAACTCGGTCTCGGTGCTCGACGCCGCGAGCCGGCAGGTCACCGCGACGATCCCGGTGGATTCGCCGACCAGCGTCGGGGTGCTGCCCAACGGCCGGTACGCCTACGTGACCAACCTCAACGCCGGCACCCTGACGGTGCTCAACACGACCTGAGCCCGTTCGGCTCCCGTCAGCCGGCCGGCAGCCAGCCGATGGCCACGCCGCCCTGCTGGCACGCGCGCCCGACCTGTTCGACCGCGGTGCGCACCTCGTCGACATCGGCCGGGTCGGCCGCGGCCAGCCCCGCCAACGCCGCCTTCAGCGCGGGATAGCCGACCGTGTCGACCTTGTCGGCGGCCAGATCGACCAGCCCGTCGGTGTACTTGCGCACCGACGAGACCACCTGGGCGGTACCGGCCAGGACGGAGTACGTGCGTTGCCAGTCGGCGACGACGTTCTCGCACAGCACCCGGTCGGGACCGAGCTGGGCGTCCCCTCCGGGGCCCGCGGTCGCCATCACCGCGCTCATCCGGGCCTTGATCAACGCGGTCAGCACCACCATGTCGGTGGTCGACGGATCGGCGGCGGCCACCGTGAGGGTCAGCGCGCGATCGCCGTCCTCGACCACCAGGGTCCGCGCCACCCCGTCGGCTCCGCCGGGCAGCGTCGTGGCGGAGTCCTCGTAGGCCGCCCGGTCGCCGAGATCAGCGACCGCGGAGCCGCTCTCGAGCACCGCCGTGGCGGACCTGCCGACGTCGCCGGTGGCGAACGAGACGGTACCGGTGGCATCGGTCCACCGGCACCCGTAGGCCGCGCCCGTCCGGCCGGACCGGTACACCTCGGCCAACGCCGGTTGGGGAAGGAAGACCGCGATGTCGGCGGTGGCGAACAGGCTGCACGGGTACTCCAGGTTCGGCGCCTGGATGCCCAGGTCACCGGTGACCTCCGGGCCACCGGCGCCGCCGGCGGCACCGCCGGCCGTCGCGGTCGAGCCGGACGAGCAGCCCGCGAGCAGCAGGGCCGAGCCGAGCACGGCGGCCAGCCATCGCCATCGGCGAGCGGCCGGGCGGCACCGATCGGGGGCCGGTGCGGCGGTGCGGCGGGTGGGAGCGGCGTCCGACATGAGACCTCCTGGATGACGGCGAATCCGATCGATGCGACCGTGCTCCACGCCGCTCAGAGGTGACTCAGATCCTGGTCAAGGGAAGCTGGGTCAAGGGGATCTGGGTCAAGGGCCGGCGAGCGCACCCGACCGGCCCTCGTCGGATCCGGAACCGGTGTCAGCCGGCCGCCGCGACGATCAGGCCGGCCGCCCGTTCGATCTCCGCCGGGGTGGTCCAGCGGCCGACGGACAGCCGGATCGACTCGGCCGCGGCGGCCGCGGGCAGTCCCATGGCCGTCAGCACCGGGGAGGGGGCGTCGGCCCCGGCATGGCACGCCGACCCGGCCGAGGCCGCGAGGTCCGGAAGCCGGTCCAGCAGGCCCGGTGCGCCGGCGATGCGCACGTTGAGGGTGTTCGGCAGCCGGGGGGCGGCGGCCCCGTTGATCGTCACCCGGCCGGGCAGCGCGGCGTGCAGCCGCGCGGCCAGCTCGTCCCGCCGGGCGGCCAGCCGCGCGGTCTCGCCGGCCGCCAGAGCGGACCGGGCCAGCGCCGCCGCCCGGCCGAGACCGACGATGAAGGACACGTTCTCGGTGCCGGCGCGCAGGCCTCCCTCCTGGCCGCCACCGCCGACCAGGGGACGCAGCGCCACCCCCGGCGCGATCGCGAGCGCGGCGACGCCCGCGGGCGCGTACATCTTGTGGCCGACCACGGTGAGCAGATCCACGCCGAGGTCGTCGATCCCGACCGGCACCTTGCCGATCGACTGGGCGGCGTCGCAGTGCATCGGCACGCCACGTTCGCGGGCGATCCGGGCGAGGTCGGCGACGGGCTGCCGAACGCCGGTCTCGTTGTTGGCGTGCATGATCGACACCAGGGCCGTCTCCGGGGTGATGGCCGCGGCGACGCGGTCGGGATCCACCCGGCCGTCGGGGCCGACCGGCAGCACGGTCACGCTCACCCCGTGCCGCTCGCGCAGCTCGGCGCAGGCGGCCAGGACGGCGGGGTGCTCGGTCACCTGGGTGACCACGTGCCGCCGGCCCCGCGGATCGGCCAGCACGACCCCGCGCACGGCCAGGGCGTCCGCCTCGGACCCGCTCCCGGTGAAGACGATCCGGCCCGCCCGCTCCCCCGGGCCGGTCCGGAGGCCGACCAGGTCGGCCACCTGCCGGCGGGCGTCGGCGACGGCCGCCCGGGCCGCCGCGCCGAAGCGGTGACCGCTGGAGGGGTTGCCGAACCCGGTGGTCAGCCAGGGCAGCATGGCCGCGACGACCGCCGGATCGATCGGCGTCGTCGCGTTGTGGTCCAGGTAGATCGGACCGTCGATCAGGCCGGGGTGGGTACCGGTCGGCGTCGCCATGACCTCAGCATCCCGCACCCAGCACGAGGCGGGATGTCCGGTAGCTGCACCATCGTCCCGTCGGCCGGCCGTGTCGACGGCCACCCGGCGACGCGCGGGCCCGGGCTGAGGCATCCTGTCGGGATGGCCGACACCGGTAACACTTCCAAGGCGGCGCGGATCGGGATGGAGATCCTGGGCTGGCTGCTCGTCGCCGCCGGCGTGGCCGCGCTCATCCTGCCCGGACCCGGACTGCTCCTGCTGGCCCTGGGTCTGTGGGTGCTGGCCCGGAACTACGAGTGGGCCGACCGGCTGCTCGACCCGGTCAAGCGGGCCGCCTACAAGGGTGCCGCGGAGGGCGTCAAGTCCTGGCCCCGCATCCTGATGTCCACCGTGCTGGCCCTGGGTCTCATCGCCGTCGGCGTCATCTGGGGCATCCGGCCCCCGGCGCCGAGCTGGTGGCCGCTGGCCGAGAAGTGGTGGCTGTTCGGCGGCTGGGGCACCGGGGTGTTCCTCATCGCGTCCGGCCTGCTCGCGCTCGGGCTGCTCGGCTGGAGCATGAAGAACTTCCGGTACGGGACCATGACCCTCGACGAGGTCTACCGCGAGCGGCACCTCGACGAGCGGCCCCGCCGGCGGGACCAGCGCGAGCAGGCCGGGGACCACCCGGCCTGAACGGTCGCCCGGCCCGGACCGGAGCCGGGCGACGGAAGGGACAGCTGATGGCCGATCGACCGACCGGACGATTCACCGGCCGCACCGCCATCGTCACCGGCGCCAGCCGTGGGATCGGCCTGGCCGTCGCCCGGCGCCTCGTCGCCGACGGGGCCCGGGTGATGATCACCGGCCGCCACCGGCCCGCCCTGGACGAGGCGGTGGCCGACCTCGGGGGTGCGGCGGTGGCGCTCGGCAGCGCCGGCAACGCCGCCGATCCCGACCACCAGGCGGCGACCGTGGCCGCGACCCTGGACGCCTTCGGTCGCGTCGACTTCCTGGTCAACAACACGGGCATCAACCCGGTCTACGGACCGCTGATGGAGCTGGACCCGGCCGCCGCCCGCAAGATCGTCGACGTCAACTGCATCGCCGCGATCTGCTGGCTGCAACAGGCGCACCGCGCGTGGATGGGCGACCACGGCGGCGCGGTGGTCAACGTGGCCTCGGTGGCCGGTCTGCGCCCGGCGCCCGGCATCGGGTTCTACGGGGCGAGCAAGGCGATGCTGGCCCACCTGACCGAGGAGCTGGCGGTGGAGCTCGGCCCGCGCGTCCGGGTCAACGGGGTGGCGCCGGCGGTGGTCCGGACCCGCTTCGCCACCGCCCTCTACGCCGGCCGTGAGGAGCAGGTCGCGGCCGCCTACCCGCTGGGCCGGCTGGGCGAGCCCCAGGACATCGGCGGCGTGGTCGCGTTCCTGCTCAGTGACGACGCCGGTTGGATCACCGGCCAGACCGTGGTCGTCGACGGGGGCCTGCTGCTCGCCGGCGGGCTCGGCTGACCGTTGCCGGCCCGGCCCCGCCGGGGCGCCCCGCCGTCCCGCGGGCAGCGGTCCGGGCTGTCCCCCGGGGAGTAGGCCGGCCGGCGGCCGATCGGTACCGTCGGGGCGAGTCGAGCGGGAAGTCGAGGGTCGCCGTGGCAGCCGAGCACACCGAAGGGGCGGTCGGGCCCGACGCCCCGCCGGTCCGGATCGACCGGGCCGGCCCGGTCGCGACGATCACGCTGGACTCGCCGGCCAACCGCAACGCGCTGTCCGCCCGGCTGCGCCGCGGCCTGATCCGCCACCTGGACGACGCCATCGCCGACCCGGAGGTCCGGGTGATCGTGCTGACCCACACCGGTCCGGTGTTCTGCGCGGGCATGGACCTCAAGGAGTCGGCCGGGGCGGCCGCCGGCGACCAGGGCGTCCAGGAGCTGCCGCGGATCCTGGAGACGCTCTGGTGCTCGCCGACGCCGGTGGTGGCCCGGCTGGCCGGCCCGGCCCGCGCCGGCGGGATCGGCATCGTCGCCGCCTGCGACATCGCGGTGACCGTCGACAGCGCCACGTTCGCCTTCAGCGAGGTGCGGATCGGCGTGATCCCGGCGGTGATCTCGGCCGTGGTGCTGCCCCGGCTCGAGCCGCGCGCCGCGCACGAGCTGTTCCTGACCGGTGACACCTTCGACGCCGCCCGGGCCGCCGCCATCGGGTTGGTCAACCGGAGCGTGCCGGCGGCGGCCCTGGACGCCGAGGTGGAGCGGTTCGTGACGTTGCTGCTGCAGGGGGCGCCCGGCGCCCAGGACGGCACCAAGCGGTTGCTGCGCCGGCCCCGCGGGGACCTGCGGGGCGATCTGTCCGCCCTGACCACCATCTCGGCGGGCTATTTCGCCGGGCCGGAGGCGCAGGAGGGCATGGCCGCCTTCCGGGAGAAGCGGGCCCCGTCCTGGACCGCCCCCGGGCGGTGACGTGCGGCGCCCCGCCCCACCCCTCGGAAGGACTCGTCGTCCGACACTGGATGGAAGGCGGGACGCCGTCGGGACCCGGGCGGCCGGGCCGCTGGGATCAGTCCCCGGTCCGCGTCCGGGTAAACGTGCCGGCCCGCTCGATCACCCGGCCACGCCGCCGGCGGATTGCCCGGTCCCGATCCGGGAACCAGGAGGGCGAGTCACCGTGTGGGCGAGCGCCGGCGCGGGTGCCGACGAGCACGAGCCGGTCCGACCGGCCGAGGGAGCAGCCGATGTCCACCGCCGAGCACGGCCACGAACCCCCGGGCGTCCCGCCCGCGCAGGGGCGCCCCGCCCGCGCGGACGAGGACCCGCCGCCGGACACCCAGGTCGGCGTCGGTGACGACGCGGCCGGCGCCGTCGGCAGCCCCGCCCCGCCGGAGCGGGAGCTCGGTCCGGACGCGGCCGAAGCCCGGCGCGGTGGCGCCGGCCGGGCGGGCTGAGGCGATCCGGCCGGGACACCGGGCCTCGGGCGGGCCCGCGAGCTCGGGGCCCGGGACCGCCGGTCAGCTGGTCAGCCGGCCAGCTCGCGCAGCCGCGGCCCGATGCGGTAGCGCCGGTGCTCGTCGCGGGCCAGCATCCGGCCCGCCAGCAACTCCTGGACCAGGCGGAAGGTGGTCGAGAGCGGGAGCTCCGCCCGGCGGCTGATCTCGGCCAGGCTCAGGCCGGCCGGGTCGCCCGCCCCCAGGGCGTCCAGGATCGCCAGCACCCGTCCGGTCACCGTGGCCGGTGTCCCCGGCTTGCGCGGCATGTGCATGATCGGCTCTCTCGTCGGGAGGTCAGCGGCCGGGCGGTGCGTCGGCCGGGCCCCGGTCGCGGGGCCCCGGTCGCGCGGATGCGCGTCCGGGGCCCGGCGAGCCGGATCAGGCGTGCGGCCAACCGGTGTAGGCCTCGGCCAGGTAGGCCGATCCGTGCCGGGAGGCGACCACCCCGGCCAGCTCGCCGAGCTGTCGCTTGCGCTCGAAGGGGCTGGCGTCGGCCCGCGTGTGCAGCATGCTGGTCATCCAGTACGAGAAGTTCTGCGCCTTCCAGATGCGCTGCAGCGCACGCTCGCTGTAGGTGTCGAGCAGCTTGGCCGACCGGTTCGCGTAGAAGAACTCGATGCTCTCGAACAGCACCCGGACGTCGGCGAAGGCCAGGTTCAGCCCCTTGGCCCCGGTCGGCGGGACCGTGTGGCCGGCGTCGCCGACCAGGAACAGGTTGCCGTAGCGCAGCGGCTCGCACACGTAGCTGCGGAACCGCAGCACCGTCTTGTCGAAGATCCGGCCCCGCTGGAGCCGGAAGCCGTCCGGACCGTCCAGCCGCTTCTGCAGCTCGTCCCAGATCGCGTCCTCGGTCCAGGCGTTCACGTCCTCGTCGGGCGGGCACTGGAAGTACATCCGCTGCACGTTCGCGTCCCGCTGGCTGATCAGGGCGAAGCCGTGCTCGGAGTTGCAGTAGATCAGCTCGTCCGCGCTGGGCGGCGCCTCGCACAGGATCCCGAACCAGGCGAACGGGTACTCGACGAAGTTGTCGACCCGGTGCTCCTGCGGGATCGACCACTTGCAGATGCCCTGCGAGCCGTCGGCCCCGACCAGGATGTCGCAGCGGATCTCCCGGGCGCGCCCGTCCTCCCCGGTGAACCGGATCCTGGGCGTGTCGGTGGTCTGGTCCAGCACCTCGGTGTCGGTCACCGACCAGTGGATCTGTCCGCCGTCGCGCTCGCGGGCGGCGGCCAGGTCGACGAACACCTCGTTCTGCGGGTAGAGCCACACGGCCTCGCCGACCAGGTCGGTGAAGTCGATCCGGTGGCTCTGGCCGCCGAACCGCAGGTCGATGCCCTCGTGCCGGTGGCCGGCGGTCAGCACCCGGTCGGAGACGCCGGAGTCGACCAGCATGGACACACTGCCGTGCTCGAGAATGCCGGCCCGGTGCGTGGTCCGGATCGTCTCGTGGTCACGCTTCTCGACCACGATCGAGTCGATGCCGGCCTTGGCCAGCAGGTGGGACAGCATCAGACCGGCGGGACCGCCGCCCACGATGCCGACCTGGGTGGTGAGGATCTCGGAAGTGCTGGACATGACCGCGTCTCCTGTTTCTTCGGTGGGGGGTCAGTGCGACGGGTGGGTGTGGGTGATGTGCTCGGCGTCGTCCTCGGTCTGCGGCAACGGCTCGGCCGGAGCCGGGTTGCGGTCGACCAGCAGGATGCCGACCGCCCCGAGGGCGGCGACGGCGGCGAACAGGTAGAAGCCCCAGGGGTAGGCCAGGCCGGCGGTGAGCAGCACGCCGGTGATCAGCGGGCCGGTGATCGCGCCCAGGCGGCCGACACCGGCCGCGCTGCCCAGCGCGGTGCCGCGGGCGGCCGCGGGGTAGACGTGGGCGACGTAGGCGTAGACCAGCACCTGGGCGCTGAACACGAACATGCCGGCCAGCAGCACGCTGATGTAGACGCCGACACCGGGGATCTTGACCGACAGCAGGGCCAGGAAGATCGCCGCGGCGGCGAACCAGGCGATCGCCGACCGGCGGGTGCCGATCCGGTCGGCGACCTGGCCGGCGACGACCAGTCCGAGAACCGCTCCGACGTTGAGCACGAGCAGCAGGGCCAGCGCCGCGCCGAGCTCGTAACCGGCCGCGCGCATGATCTCCGGCAGCCAGGTGTTCAGGCCGTAGACCAGCAGCAGGCCCATGAACGAGGCGACCCAGAAGGCCAGCGTGGACCGGCCGAGCCCGTGCTGGAACAGCATGCCGACCGGGTTCTTGGACCTGGCGGGCCGCCGCTCCGGCTGCTCCGCGGTCGGCGCCAGACCCGCCCTGGCCAGCAGGTACGCGTTGGACTCCGGCAGATACTTGATCATCAGCGGCACCAGGACCAGCGCGGGCAGGCTGCCGATCACGAACATCCACTGCCAGCCGTAGCTGCCGATGACCAGGATGCCCAGCAGGGCGGTCAGCACGGCGCCGACGTGGTAGCCGGTCATCATGGTCGTGGTGGCCCGGCCGCCGCGGCCCAGCGACGCGTACTCGTTGATCAGGGCCAGGGCGGTCGGCAGCACGCCGCCCAGGCCGAGCCCGGCCAGGAAGCGCAGGACGGCGAACACGGTCGGGTTCGGCGCGAAGGCGCAGGCCAGGGTCAGCACGGAAAAGCTGACGACGGTCCACAGCATCGCCTGCCGGCGACCGATCAGGTCGCTGATGGTGCCGGCGGCCAGCGCTCCGATCATCACGCCGACCAGGCCGACGACCGAGATCACCGATGCGGAGTTCGGGGTCAGCCCCCAGTCGTCGTACTTGAGCAGCGACGGGAGCACGGCGCCCAGCACGACCAGGTCGAAACCCTCGAGGGCGACGGCGATCCAGCAGAGCGGGGCGACCCAGCCCGCGTACCGGGCACGGGGATTGAGTTCAGCGGCGACGGACAACGTCAGCACCTTTCACAACGACGGTGGTGGGAAAGCCGGACGGTCGCCCGGGGGGCCGGTGGGGCGGGGAGACCGTGATGAAGTGGGATCACCTTCGCGCCGGACCGGCGGGCGGGTCAACGACCGACTTCCGATAGTTGGAAGTCAATTCGGCGACCCCCGCCCGGGGGCGGCACGTTCAGCGGGTGCAGCCCAGCATCCGGCTGATGCCCCGCCCGGCCAGCTCGACCGCCGGGATCAGCCGGTTCAGCTCCCGTCGGGTGCTGGCGGTGACCAGCCCGAGCGCCGCGACCACCCGGTCGGTACGGTCCCGGACCGGCACCGCCAGCGAGCTGGAGCCGGGCGTCATCTCCTCGTGGGTGGTCGCGTACCCCCGCTCGACGACCTGCTGCAACTGCCGTTGCAGCCGCCGCGGCTCGACGATCGTCAGCGGGGTGTGCCGGGTCAGCCGGTCCAGCACGGCCGCCTGGAGCTCGGGGTCGGCGTGGGCCAGCAGCACCTTGCCCACGCCGGTGGCGTGCAGCGGCAACCGGGCCCCCGGCTTGCTGACCACGGGCACCGCCCGGCGGCCGGAGATGCGGTCGATGTACAGGGCCCGGTCCCCTTCCAGCACGGCGATGTGGACGTTCTCGCCGGTGGTCGCGGACAGATCCTGCATGAACGGCAGCGCGATGGCCCGCAGCTCGCGCGCCACCGCGCTGAGCGAGCCGAGAGCCCATATGCGGCGCCCGATCTCGTACCGGCCATCGGCACCGCGGACCAGGCCGTCCCAGGCGACCAGCTCGGCGATCAGGCGGTGCGCGGTGGACAGCGGAAGCCCGGTGACCGCGGCGATCTCGGTCAGGCTGCGGCGGGAGTGAGTGGCGTCGAAGGTGCCCAGCACGGCCAGCGCCTTGGAGGTGACGCTGCGGCGTGGTCGCTCGGGAGCCGTCACGCCCTCCAGTCTGGCACTGCCCCGGCGAGCCCGCGGGTCAGCTCACCGCCTGCCGCAGCAGGGCGGCGATCCGCGTCCGGACCTGCGGCGTCACCGCCGTCACCGCGAACGCGGTCGGCCACATCGCGCCGTCGTCCAGGCGGGCGGGATCGTTGAACCCCAGGGTGGAGTAGCGGGCCTTGAACTTCTGCGCGGGCTGGAAGAAGCAGACCACCTTGCCGTCCTTCGCGTAGGCCGGCATGCCGTACCAGAGCGTCGGGGTCAGGTCGGGCGCGGCGGCCGTCACCGCACCATGCACCGCCTCGGCGATCTCCCGGTCCTCGTCGACCATCTCGGCGATCTTGGCCAGCAGATCGGCCTCGTCGTAGCCCTTCTTCCCGCTGCGGGCCGCCCGCGATTCCGTGGCCCGCTCCTTGAGCGCGGCCCGCTCCTCGGCGGTGAATTCACCCTGCGCCATCGTGCGCTCTCCCCTCGTTCCCGGTCGTCCCGGTGTCTGTCGCGAGACTAGGAGCGAGCCGCGGCGTCCGGCTTCTCGATATCTGATCGATCGGGAGTGGGCCCGAGCCGGGCCCGGCGGGCCGGCACGGTCGGCGGCGGCGGCGGCGATCAGATCGGCCCCGGCCGGGCCCGAGCGGGCGCGCGCGTCGCCGCAGAATCCGGCCTGCTCCGGTCGTGCGCCGGGCGGGTCCGGCCACCGGCATCATGAGCGGTGGTCGTCACCGACCGGTTCGAGCAGGTCCAGCCGGACGACACTGGCGGTGTCGTTGTCCCAGCAGACCCGGACCGACGAGAGGGTGGGCACCCGGTTCGTCACCCGCCCACCCAGACCCGGCGTGAGGAAACCGTCGTCGACCAGCGACCGGACACGCCCACCCACCCGGGGCGCCGGGGACCCGTCGTCGGGCATGGCGCACCTCCCGCCGGAGCGGCGCGGTGACGCCGTCGCCTCCAGGGTGCCCGACCCCGCCGCCGGCCCAACCCGGCTACTCCCTGAGCAGGCGCAGCACGGCGCGCTCGACCTCCGGCGCCGCGCCCAGAACGGCGACCCCGTCGGCCACCTCGGCCGGCTCGGCGGCGGTCAGCGCAGCAGGGGCGGACCGCGCGGCGCGGGTGACGGCCCGGGTGATCGTGGTTCCCGACCGGAAGAGATCGATGGCCCGGGGATTGACGTAGGACGCCCGGCAGACCGCCGGCGTGTTGCCGAGATTGGCCGCGACCGCGACCACCGACCGGCGCACCGCCTGGTCGGCCGCCCGTTCCGTCCACCGCCGGTCGGCCGGGTGCAGCAGTTCCTCGCGGGCCAGGGCGACCGAACCGAGCACGGTGCCGTGCCAGGTGCGGAAATCCTTCGCCGAGACGTCCAGACCGGTGACATCCCTGACGTACTCGTTGATCTCGTCACTGCCCAGCGCCCGCCAGCCGGCCCGGGTGCGGTAGGCGAGCAGTTCATCGACCGTCTCGCCGCGGCGGCGGATCAGCGAGGTCACCGCCTCGACCAGCGCCTGGTCGTCGATCCGCTCGATCCGGTGGACGCCGGATTTGGCCGTGTACTCGAAGATCAGGGCGCCCCGGCGACGGCGCACGTGGCTGCGCAGCAGGGTCGACAGCCCGTACGACCCGTTCGCCTGCACGTACCCGGCCCCGCCGATCCGGAAATGACCGCGATCCAGCAGCCGGAACGCCAGGGCCAGCGCCCGATCCCGGTCCCACCGGCGGTGGCCGAAGGCCTCGAGCGCCCGCTCGCGGGCGCCGGGGAGGGCGGCGCCGAGCTGCAGCACCCGGCGGTGCTTGATCAGGTCCTGCCGGGTCCGCCAGTCGTCGTGGTACAGGTACTGGCGGCGCCCCTTGGCATCGGTCCCGACGGCCTGCAGGTGGCCGTTGGCGAAGGGCGTGATCCACACGTCCGTCCAGGCCGGCGGGATGACCAGCCCGTCGAGACGGGCGCGGACCGCCGGGTCGACGATCGGCTCGCCGGCGGCGTCGGCGTACGACCAGCCGCGACCCCGCCGCCGCCGGGTGATACCCGGCTGGCCCGGGTGGGTGCGCTTCAATCGAGGCACGTCTGCACCGCTCCTTCGCCCGCGCCACCCGACGACCACGGGAGCGAGTCCCTCCGCATGCCGGGCAGGTTCCCGTCGGGGACCGCACCGAATCCGGCACCGGGAGCCGGTTCGGAGGGATCCGCCGCACCCGATCCCGGGCCGCGGCGACCCGCCATCACCCCGACGGCCGCTCAGTGATGGCCTGCTGCATCATGTCTCCGGCAGCGACGGCCAGGATCGGTTGGAACGCAGACAGTTCGCCCAGGGTCGTGGGGATGTCGACGCCGGCGGCGCCCGGTCGTCGACGACCGCGTCGACCCCGGCCGTCCGCACCGATCTGGCCGGCGGGCTGCCCGTCCGCGCCGTCCTTGATGACGAACGTGCCGGGCGCGGTCTCGTGGCCTCAGACCATGGCGGTGCGCAACCGGATCATCAACGCCCGCAGGATGCGGGAGACCTGCATCTGGCTCACCCCGAGGTGCTCGGCGATCTCGCTCTGGCTCAGCTCGCCGACGAAGCGCAGCGCGAGCACCCGCCGATCGCGGGGCGAGAGCTGGCGCACGGCCGCACCCAGATCGATCTGCTCGACCACCCGGTTCATCGCCTGGGCGGCCCGTTCGCACCCGATCCGGGTGATGGCCGCCCCGTCGTCGGCGTCGGCCGTCACCGGCTGGCAGACGCGCGAGGCGAGACGTTGCCGGCGGACCCGTTCGACGCTCGAGCCGGCCGCGGTGGCCACGTCCGCATCGGTGGGTGTCAGCCCCAGCGCCTGCACGAGATCCTCCTCGGCGGCCTGGTGCATGGCCAGGTCCTCCTGCAACGACCGCGGCATCCGGATCGGGCGGCAGTGGTCCCGGAAGTACCGCTTGATCTCGCCCTCGATCGTCGGGCTGGCGAAGTGCGTCAGGCCGGGATCGAGCTCCGGACGCCACCGCTGGACCGCCTTGCACAGGCCGAGCCGGGCGAGCTGGCGCAGATCGTCGTCCTCGACGCCCCGCCCCCGGAACCGGCGGGCGATCCGGTCGGCGTAGGGCCGGAAACGCTCGACGACGGCGGATTCACAACGCCGCAGCGCGGCGCGATCGTCGGCCGACCGGGCTGCGGCCAGGCGGTCCAGGCAGCCGCGCCGTTCGATGGCCTCGGGATCGAGGGGGGCAAGCGGGGTGGGGTGATCGGGACGGCATTCAACCAAGGCAGCCACAGGGAAACCCTTCGAGCAGGGGGGATTTGGCTGGCATCTGGTTGAGCCGTACTTTTTACTATGCTCCGCCCGGGTGGGGATTGCAAACGGCCGCGGACCGGCTCGGCCAGATGGCGCCCGTTCCTGCGCACCGGCGCCGGCCGGCGCAGGGCCCACCGGGTCAGCGGCGGGAGTCCGCCATCACCGCAGCTCGCCGCGCCGCCGGGCGGGATCGAGCAGATCGTCGGGCCGGCCCTGCGCCAGCAGGCACAGCCGCAACAGCGACTCGCGGTTGCGGGGCACGATCAGGGCCTGGCGGACCGGATGCGGGATCACCCGGCCCGGACCGGCGGCGGCGTCCTCGGTCATCCGGAGGATGGTCCGACCACCGGATTCGGGTTCCAGAACGATCCGCACCACGGCCTCCCCGGCCGGCCAGGCGCGGGCCTGCAGAACCAACTCACGCTCGGTCACCGCGGCGAGCACGCGGGTGCTGTCGTCGATGAGGGCCGGCCAGACGCCGACGGAATGGTGGATGCGGGCCCCCGACTGCGGCCAACTCGCGTCGACATCCCGGATCCGGGAGGCTCCGACCACCCAGTTGGCGTACAGCCAACCGTCGGCCAGGACGGCCCACACGGCGGCAGGCGGAGCGGCGGCGGTCCGGGTCACCTCGGCCCCGTCGACCGGCCCGCCGTCCCACGCTTCCTCGCCCCGGGCCGCGCCGGCCGCTGCTCCGCCGTCGCCCGGGCCACCGTTGGAAGAAGAGCTGAAAAAAGACATTGGTGACCAGTACCCGGGCGCGGACGCCCTCAACCGTCGGTCCACCGCGCACCGGGGACCACGCACGACGACGACCTGGTGGGACCTGAGGACACGGTGGGGGGGCGCGGCTCGGTGCCGGCGGGAGGACGGGTTCACCCGATCGAGCACCGGCTCTTCGAGGCCCATCGGGCCGGGGCGACGGTGGACGTGCCCGCGCCCTCTGCGTGCCGGTCGATCGGGCACGGCCGGCCCGCGACGACGAGGCGCCTGCGGGAAGGTCTTTCCTGTTCCTGGCCGGCGAGCTCGGCTTGGTCGACGGCCGGCCGGGACGTGACGGGCGTTCGGCCCCCCTCGGGGTCGGCCGCCGCCGGGGGCTCGCGTCAGTCGGTCTCGGGGAGGCTGCAGTACAGGCAATCGGTGGCACAGTCGGCGAATTCAACCAGCGATTGCTCGTTCATGATTTTCTCCTTATTGACACCGAGAGTTTTTCTTTGCCCGCGCCGGACATTGTTAAAGATAGTCAGCGCCGATTGACGGGTCAATGTGGCCGGGGCCACGCCGGAGCGGTCAGCGGGCTCGACCAGCAGTGATTTTCGAATGAAACTTGTTGCACCTCAGTACTTTTGGATTCGTGGACGGCTTGAGTTCATTTCGGTCGCCAGATGACCGCAATGTAAACATTTGCTTGCTGCCCCGTGAACCCCGGACCCGCGCCGCCCGGCCGGCTCGGCGTCGCCGAGCCCTCGTCCGGTGAATAGCTGTTCACGTGCCGGCGCTCCGACCCGCGGCGCGGCCGCGGCGGCCGCTCGAGCGACCGGTGCGCTCGGCGGCCCCCGGTCCTACAGTGGCCGGGTGAGCATTCGCCTCGGGTACCAGATGCCCAACTACTCCTACGGCACCTCGGTCGACCAGCTCTTCCCTACCGTCGCCGCGCAGGCCCGGGAGGCGGAATCCGCCGGCTTCGACGCGGTCTTCGTGATGGACCACTTCTACCAACTGCCCGGCATCGGGTCGCCCGACCAACCGATGCTGGAGTGCTACACGACGCTGTCCGCCCTGTCGGGCGTCACCGAACGCGTGCAGCTCTCGGCCATGGTCACCGGCAACACCTACCGCAACCCCACCCTGCTGGCCAAGACCGTCACGACGCTCGACGTGGTCAGTGGCGGGCGGGCCGTGCTGGGTATCGGCGCCGGCTGGTACGAACTCGAACACCAGCAGCTGGGCTTCGAGTTCGGCACCTTCGCCGAGCGGTTCGACCGGCTCGACGAGTCGCTGTCCATCATCGTGCCGATGCTGCGCGGCGACCGGCCGACCGTGAACGGTCGGTGGTACCGCACCGAGACGGCGATGAACGAGCCCCGGCTGCGGGACGATCTGCCGATCCTGCTGGGCGGCGGGGGCGAGAAGAAGACGTTCCGGATGGCGGCGCAGTACGCACAGCACCTCAACGTCATCTGCAACCCGGAGGAGATCCCGCGCAAGCTGGAGGCGCTCGAGCAGCGTTGCGCCGAGGTCGGTCGGGACCGCTCGACCCTGGAGACCAGCTACCTGGTGATGGCGGTCATCGACGAGAGCGGGGACAAGGCCCGCGCGGCGCGGGACGAGCACCTGCGCCGCACCGGGGTCGACCTGTCCGCGCTCGACCCCGAGCGCCGCCGGTCGGTCGAATCCCGCCAGTTCGTCGGCACCCCGGACGACGTCGCCGCCGACCTGCAGGAACGGGTGCTGGACAAGGGCATCGACGGCCTGATCATCAACCTGATCGCCAACGGGCACGAGCCGGGCATCGTCGAGCTGGCCGGGTCCGCCCTGGGCCGGCTGGTTCGCTGACCCCCGTCCGTCTCGGGCGGCGGCCCCGGACCCGCCCGGGGCCGCGCCCGGCCGGGCGGTTCAGCGGCCGATCAGCCCGTTCAACCAGGTCGGCCCGACGGTCCGCACCCCCGGCGGAAGCCGGTGCCGCAGGCCGCGATCGGCCGTCACCACGAGCACGTCGCCCGGACGGGACCGCGCGCCGGGACCAGTCGTGCCGGTGGCGGTTCCAGCGTCGATCCCGGGGTGGATCTGCATCTGGGTGGGCAGTTCAGTGGCGAGATCGCCGGCCCGGACGCTGACGACGGCGCCGACGAACCCGACGACCGCCGCATCGCCGTCCTGTTCGGCGCGGATCGCCGTCAGCCCGTCGGCCGGGGCGGGGCGAGCGGCCCGGGCGGCGCCCTCCAGCACCGCGACGATCCGGTCGATGCGCGCGGGCGCGCCGTCCGGCCCGTCGACCGTGGACCCGGGCAAGGCGGCCATGCGGTCCAGCAGCCGGCCGGCCGCGCCGGCGCGGTCGCGCCACCACCCGTCCGGTCGCGAGCCGAGCACGTTGGCCACGTCGACCACCACGATCACCGTCCGAGCGTAGGACGGCGGGCGCCTCATCCGGCGGACCGGGGCGATCTGGTGGCAGCATGGGCCGTGTCGATCGCCGGGCCCGCCGCCGGGCCCGCGGCGACTCGAACCGACGGAGGTGGGTCGACCGTGCCGGACCCGGACGTCCCCGACCTGGCCGCGGCCGTGATCGGCTCCGGTCCCTCCGGCTTCTACACCACGGCCGCCCTGCTGGGCCTGCCTGACCGGAATGTCCGGGTGGACATGTTCGAGCGACTGCCCACGCCATGGGGTCTCGTGCGCGCGGGAGTGGCCCCGGACCATCCCAAGATCAAGTCGATCGCCGCGTTGTTCGCCAGAACGGCCACCCACGAACGGTTTCGGTTCTTCGGCAACGTGGAGGTCGGAACCCATGTCGGCCGGGCCGATCTGCTGGCCCGCTACGACGTCGTCGTCTACTGCGTCGGGGCACCGGCCGACCGTTCGCTCGGGATCCCCGGGGAGGGGTTGCCCGGTGTCGTCGGAGCCGGGGATTTCGTCGGGTGGTACAACGGTCAACCGGATTTCCGGGACGTACCGGTCGATGTCGGAACGGATCGGGCCGTGGTCGTCGGGAACGGCAACGTCGCCCTGGATGTCGCCCGGGTGCTCGCCACGCCACCCGACCGGCTGGCGGCCACCGACATCGCCGACCACGCCCTGGACACCCTGCGCGGCAGCCGCATCCGCGAGGTCGTGGTGGTGGGCCGGCGCGGCCCGGGCCAGGCCGCGTTCACCTCGCCGGAACTGCGGGAGCTGGCCGAGCTGACCGGGGCGGCCGTCGTCGTCGACCCCGCGCAGCTGGCCGACGTCGACGAGACCCGGCTGCCCCACGTCCCCCGGCACAACCTGCAGATCCTGCGGGACTACGCCGCCGTCCGCCCCGTGAACGGCGGCCGCCGGGTGGTGCTGCGCTTCTTCACCGCACCGATCGAAGTGCGCGGGCGCGAGCGGGTGGAGTCCATCGTGCTCGGCCGCACCGTGCTCGACGCCGACGGCCGCGTCGTGGACACCGGCGACCGGGAGGTGCTGCCGGCCGGCCTGGTGCTGCGGGCCGTCGGCTACCGCGGCGTGGCCCTGCCGGGAGTGCCGTTCGACGAGGTCGCCGGGGTCATCCCGAACCGGGGCGGCCGGGTCACCGGGGGCGAGCGCGAGTACGTGGCCGGCTGGATCAAACGCGGGCCGACCGGGATCATCGGCTCGAACAAGAAGGACGCCGTCGACACCGTCCACACGATCGTCGACGACCTGGCCGACCCTCTCGCCACCGGGCTGCGGGCGAGCCGGGCGGCGGACCCGGCGGCGGTCGAATCCTGGCTGCGCGAGCGTCGCCCGGAGGTGATCGATCTGGCCGGATGGGCCGCCATCGACGCGGCGGAACAGGCGGCCGGCGAGCAGCAGGGGCGGCCCCGGGTCAAGCTCTGCACCTGGGCGGACCTGCTGGCCGTGGCCCGGTCCGTCGGGGTGTGACGGCCCCGCCCGCCGGCGACGTCAGGCAGAAATACACACCGGACGGGAACATCCGGCCTTGTGGCCGGGTTCAACCCCAGCATGAGTTCGAAAATGAGCACCGCAAACGATCAGGCCATCGACGTGGCCGCCGCCGGCACCTTCGACATCAAGGATCTGGGCACCGTGCGGCGGCTCGGCTTCGGCGCCATGCGCATCACCGGCCCCGGGATCTGGGGGGAACCCGCCGACCGCGAGGCCGCCCGGGCCGTCCTGCGGCGGGCCGTCGAGCTGGGCGTCGACTTCATCGACACCGCCGATTCCTACGGCCCGGCGGTCAGCGAGGAGATCATCGCCGAGGCCCTGCACCCCTACCCGGCCGGGCTGCGCATCGCGACCAAGGCCGGGCTGGTCCGGACCGGCCCCGACGGCTGGCACCCGCTGGGCCGTCCGGAATACCTTCGGCAGCAGGTCGAGTTGAGCCTGCGCCGGCTCCGGGTCGACGTGATCGACCTCTTCCAGTTGCACCGCATCGACCCGACCGTGCCCGCCGACGACCAGTTCGGATTGCTCAAGCAGCTCCAGGACGAGGGCAAGGTCCGCGCGCTCGGCCTATCCCAGGTGTCGGTCGACGAGATCAAGGCCGCCCAGCGGGTGTTCACCGTGGCCACCGTCCAGAACCGGTTCAACCTGACCGACCGTTCCTCGGCCGACGTGCTGGAGTACGCGACGGCCGAGGGCATCGGCTTCATCCCGTGGGCGCCGGTCAGCGCCGGAGAGCTGGCCCGGCCGGGCGGCCCGGTCGACACCATCGCGCGCGACCTCGGCGCCACGCCGGCCCAGGTGGCACTGGCCTGGGTGCTGCAGGCCTCGCCGGTCATGCTGCCGATCCCCGGTACCGGCTCGATCCCCCACCTGGAGGACAACCTCGGCGCGGCGACGCTGACGCTGCCGGCGGCCGCGGTGGCCGAGCTCGACGCGGCCGCCTGAGGCGTCGGGCCCGGCCGGTTCCCCGGATCCGCTCCGCGCGCGGGCATGGGGAACAGGGCCGCCGCCCCCGAGAGTCGCCATCCCGGCCGGCTGTCGATCAGCCTCCGGACATGACGGCGCGGGCCGCCGGCGGCATGCCGGCGACCCGCGCGGTCCCGCGACCGGTCAGCTGGCCGGCGGCATCAGCACCGAGTCGATCAGGTAGACGGTGGCGTTCTTGGTCTTGACGCCACCGCAGATGACGTTCGCGTCGTTGACCTTGAGGGTGTCGCCGCTCCCGGTGACGGTCAGCGAGGCGCCGTTGACCGTCGGGTGCGTCCCGACGACCTGGCTCGGGTCCAGCTGGCCCGCCACCACGTGGTAGGTCAGGATCCCGCTCAGCAGGTCGGAATTGGTCTTCAGGGTGTCCATGGTGGTCGCGTCGATCTTGGCGAAGGCCGAGTCGACCGGCGCGAAGACGGTGAACTCACCGCTGTTGAGCGTGTTCACCAGGTCGACCTGCGGGTTGACCTTGCCGGAGACCGCGGCGACCAGGGTGGTCAGCAGCGGGTTGTTCGACGCGGCGGTGGCCACCGGGTCCTGGGCCATCCCGTCGACCGACCCGGCGCCGGTGGGCACCTGCTTGGCATAGTCGGCACAGCCGGGGCCGACGAGGGCGGCGCCGGCCGCGTCCCCGGAGCTCATGGCGCCCGACGACCCGGCCATCGAGGACGACGGGGCCATCGAGGACGAGGGCTTCATGGACGAGGACATCGAAGAGGCCGCCGATGATGCCGCCGACGCGGCGGAGGATGCCGCGGAGGTGGCCGCGGGCGTGGCGGACGAGCCGCAGGCGGCCAGGGTGACGGCCAGACCGGCCGCGGCGACCAGGGACAGGGCGCGCTTGATCAACATTCGGATGCTCCTTGGTGGTGGCGATTCACGATCGCGAGGGGAGGACAGGTGCTGAGGTGGGGCTGGTGCGTCAGGCGGTCACGGTGACCTGCCGGCTGTCGTAACCGGTTGATCCGTCGGGCATCACCCCCTGGATCTGATCGGTCTGCACGGTCCCGTCGGCGTCGATCGCGCGGCACCGGATGGTGTGCAGCCCCGGCTCGGTCGCCGGCCAGGTGAAGGACCACTGGCGCCAGATGTCGACGGTCAGCTCGCCCGAGAGCGTCGCGTCCTGCCAGGGACCGTCGTCGATCTGCACCTGCACCGCGCTGATGCCCCGATGCTGGGCCCAGGCCACCCCGGCCACCGCGACCGTGCCGGGGGACAGCCGGGCGAACCCCGCCGGCACGTCGATCCGGGACGCCGTCTTGATCGGGGCCTGCGCCGACCAGCCACGGTCGGTCCAGTACGCGCTGACGTCGGCGAAACGGGTGAGCTCGAGGTCGACGACCCATTTGGTGGCCGACACGTAGCCGTACAGGCCGGGAACCACCATGCGGACCGGGAAACCGTGTTCCACCGGCAATGGTTCGCCGTTCATCGCGTAGGCCAGCAGCGCGTCGCGGCCGTCGATCAGGGCGGCCAACGGCGTGGTCACGGTGAATCCGTCCACGCTGGTGGACAGCACGCAGTCGGCACCGTCCTGCGGGCCGGCCATCGCCAGCAGGTCGGCCAGCCGGACGCCCTGCCAGCGCGCGTTCCCGGCCAGCTTGCCGCCGACCTCGTTGGACACGCAGGTCAGCGTGATCATCCGCTCGACCGCCGGCAGCGCGAGCAGATCGTCGAAGCCGAGCGTGATCTCGCGATCCACCGCACCGTGCACCCGCAGCTGCCACTCATCGGTGGTCAGCGCGGGCACCGCGTAGGCGGTGTCGACGCGGTAGAAGTCGGCGTTGGCGGTGACGAACGGAGTCAGCCCGGCGACGTCCAGAACCGTGCCGTCGACGTCGAGGTCCTGCCGGTCGGCCGGCGTGGGCAGCGCCACCCGGCCCCGGCTCTGCGCGACCTGCGCGGCACTGGGGATCAGCCGGGCGAGCCCACCGGCCGCGACGGCCACCAGCGCACCGCCACCGACCAGGGCCAGGAAGCGGCGCCGGCCCGTGGTCCCGGGGCCACCGGCGGCGGCTGCCGGATCGGGTGCATTGCCATGGTCACGGCCGGCGGCGGCCCCGGTGGAGCCAAGACCCGCGCGGGCGACGGCGATCAGGAAGGCGACGCCCAGGACGCCCCCGACGAGCAGCGGGATCAGGTCGAGCGCGTCGGCCCCGGGCCGGGTCAGCACGGCGGCCGCGGCGACCGCGATCAACAGCCCGGTCAGGGCGACGGCCACCCGGGGCCGGCTCCGGTTGATCAGCCCGATCGCCACGGCCACGACCAGGACGGTCAGCACCATCCCGGCGGTGAGCGCGTCCTTGTCGTGTTCGCCGAAGGTGCGGATCGCCAGTTCCTTGAGCCACTCCGGGGTGAACTGGATGAACGTCTGACCCAGCGCGACGAACGGCGAGGACGACGCCCCCAGGAACCCGGCCCAGCGGCCCAGAGCGCTGAGTAGCTCGGCCACCCCCAGGGTGAGCCCGACCGCGACGACCCCGGCCGCCGCGGCGCCGAGATACCCGCGCCGGCGGGGCTTCTCGGCCTTGCCGGGCGTCCCGGTCAACCGTTCACTGGTGGTCACGACGGGAGTTCGGACCGTGCTGCCACCCGGATTGGTGCGGATCGATCTTTCTTGTCGGCGGCTCGCCCGAGCCGCCCGCTCTCAGCGGTGGAACGACAGGTGCACGTCGAGCTCGACGATCCGGCCGACGACGACCGCCGGCACCCGCATGCCCAGGGGCGCCCGGTCCAACCGGCCGGTGACGCGGACCCCGACCACCGGCCCGGCCCCGGCCGCTGACCCGGCGTCGGCGGCGGGATCGAGGGTGACGGTCAGCTCGACCGGGGCGACGGCCCCGCGGGCGGCCAGCGTCGCCCGGAGGGTCCAGCCGGACCCGTCGAACGGTGCCGGCCCGGCCTCGACCACGATCGCCGGATGATCGGCGGCGGCCAGGAAGTGCGGCTTGCGCAGATCGCGATCACGGCGGACGTTCCCGGTGTCGATCGCGGCGGCGTCCAGCTCCAGCCGCGCGGAAAGGACGTCACCGCCGGACGCGAGGTGCACCGTGCCCGAGCGGACCGGGATGGTCCCGGCCGCGTGACCGACCAGCTTGTCCCGCACCCGGAAGGCCGCCCGGGCCGTCTCCGGCACCACCGTCCAGACCCCGGCCAGCCGCTCGCGTGCCTGCAGGCCGGCGCTCACCGCGCACCCGGCCCGTGCCGCACGTCGCCGACGGAGTACCGCGCCATCCGCGAGGGCCCCGGCAGCAGCGCCGGGTCCTCGCCCGGCAGCAGCTCCGAGGTCATGATCAGCCGCTCGGCCTCGTCCAGCGCCCGCTCGGTCCGGGTGACGACCAACACGGCCGCCCCGCCGTCGGGCTGGGTGAGCGTGTACCGGACGACCATGTCGTCGCGGATCTCCGGGTGCGCCTCGATCAGCGGCTCGATCCGCTCCCGCTCGGCCCGCGTGGCGGCGGCGACGAGTTCGGGCGATCTGGGCCCGTCGAAGATGGTCAGCTGTGCGTACATGGGGACCTCCAGCGTGTCCGGATGTGGGTGTCGGTGTCCGCGTCGACGTCGACGACCCGCCCACTGTGCGGCCGCCGGCCCGCCCGCGGCCTCAGTGCTGACACTGAATTGCCCACCGAACCGGCCCGATCGGGCGGGGCCGGGCGCCGCGGCGCCCATACTGAGCCGGTGGTCGCATTGTTCGGCCGGGAGGCCGCGCTCGCCCTGCTCGACGGGGCCCGGCGCGAGGCGTCGGCCGGGTCCGGCCGGCTCGTGCTGATCACCGGGGAGGCCGGGATCGGCAAGAGCACACTCGCCCAGGAGGCCGTCCGGCCGGCCCAGGAGACGGGCACCCCGGTCGCCCGTGGCTTCGCGGTCGACGATCCCGGCGCGCCGGCCCTGTGGCCGTGGCGGAGGGTGGGCCGGGACGTCCCCGAGATCGCGGCCGCGCTCGACACCATCACGCCGGACGAACCCGACGACGCGGCCCGGTTCCGGCTGGGCGAAGCCGTGTCCACCGCCGTCGCCCGCGCCGCCGCGGACAACGGGCTCCTGCTGATCATCGAGGACGCCCACTGGGCCGACGGTGTCAGCCTCTCGGTGCTCAAGAGTGTTGCTCTGGATGTGGTGTCGACGCGGGCCCTGATCGTCGTCACCGCCCGGGACCTGCCCGGAACCTCCTACGCGAGCGTCCATTCCGACCTGGTCCGGATGGCCGGCACGGTGCCCGTCCCGCTGTCCGGCCTGCCCGTCGAGTCCGTGACGCACTGGCTGCGGGCGGCCGCGGTGGCCGACGGCTGGCTGCCCCACGTCGCCGACGTCGTCGCCCGCACCGGCGGGAACCCGTTCTACATCCGGACGGTGACCGCGCAGCCGCCGCCCGGACCGGGTTCGGTCGCGCTGGACCGGTCGCTGGCCGACCGGTCCGGGGTGCGCGACCTGCTGGTCTCGCCGCTGGCGAGCCTGCCGACGGAGGCCCGCCGCACCGTGGAGACGGCGGCCCTGGTGGGCGAGCGGCTCTCACCGGCCCTGCTCGCCGCCGCCCGGGGCCGCCCGGTAGAACGGATCAGCGAGCATCTGGCCGCGGCCGTGCGGGCCGGGATCCTGACCTTCGGCAGCACCGGGCTGGCCTTCCGGCACGCCATCGTCCGGGACGCGATCGCCGCCCAGGTGCCGGACGAGCGGCGGGCGGCCACCCATGCGGGCATCGCCCGGGCGCTGGACGAGACCGGCGAACCGTCGTTGGTCGGGGCCGCGGCCGGCCATTGGGACCGGGCCGGCGGCCCCGACGCGGCCGCCACCTGCCGCGACCGCGCCGGACGGGCGGCGGCCATCGCGGCCCGCGAACTGGCCCACGACCGCGCGGTCGAGCTCGCACGGATGCAGATGCGGC
This sequence comes from Nakamurella sp., assembly GCF_048594475.1. Lineage (NCBI taxonomy): Bacteria > Bacillati > Actinomycetota > Actinomycetes > Nakamurellales > Nakamurellaceae > Nakamurella > Nakamurella sp. The sequence continues at coordinate 24,179 of NZ_JBMDXT010000037.1, forward strand.
ACAGCGCATCCCTCGGCGAGAGCGCACCGGTGCGGGCGGCGGAGACGGTCCAGCTGGCCCGGGACGAATGGGCGGCCGGGCTGCTGCCGGCCGCGCTCGACTCCTGCCGCCGGGCGGCGGAGCTGGCCGAGGCCGGGGACCGGCCCGATCTGCTGGCCGAGGCCGCGCTGGTCCCGCAGGGGGTCGGTTCGGTCGACGTCTCCCGCTTCGCGGTGGGCCTGGTCCACCGGGCCCTCGACCGGCTGCCCCCGGGCGACTCCGCGCTCCGGGCGCGGCTGCTCGGCCAGCTGGCGGTCGCCGCCGCGGACGAGGCGGCCGACTCGTCGGCCGGCCCGCTCTCGGCGCAGGCCCTGGCCATGGCGCGCCGGATCGCCGATCCGCGGGCCGAGCTGGAGACGATCGCCGCCCGCCACTTCGCGCTGTGCTACCCGCAGGCCGTCGCCGAGCGGGCCGGCCTGGCCCGCCGGGCGCTGGAGCTGGCCGATGCCGCCCCGATGGGTCGGCTCTGGGGGCTGCTCTGGTCGGCCGACATCGCGCTCCAGCGAGGTGATCTGGACCAGTGGGACACCCTGACCCAGGACATCGAGGCGCTGGCCGGGCGAACCGGTTCGCCGGTGGCCCGCTGGCACGTGCGCCGGATGCGGGCCGTCCGGCTCGCCCAGTCCGGCGAGTTCGCGGCGGCGATCGACCAGGCCGTCGAGGGCCGGCGGATCGCCGAACGGGTCGGCGACCTGTCCATGATCGGCATGTACTACGCGTTCCGGGTGCAGCTGGCGCTGGTGCGGGGACTGCCGGAGGACCTGCCGCTCGAGGCGATGGCCATGCTGGACCGTGCGCCGGCGATGCCGCTGATCACCACCAGCCGCGCCCAGATCGCCCTGCTGACGGGCCGGCGGCAGGTCGCCGAGGCCTTGGTGGCCGGGCTGGCCGACCTGCCGGACCGGATGCCGCTGGGCCCCCGCTGGATGGGGTCGATCGGCACCCTGGGTGAGCTGTCGGTCGATCTGGGCCAGGCCGAGCTTGCCGCCCGCTGCTACCGCGTGCTGGCCCCGCAGGCCGGCTGGTTCTGGGGGGACGGCGGCGGGACACCCTTCGCCGGCGGCAGTGTCGAGCTGCCCATGGGCCGGCTGGCGCGGGCCGCCGGCCGTCCCGAGGCGGCCCTGGCCCACTTCCGCCGCGCCGTCGAGGCCGACACCCGCATCGGCGCCCGGCCGTTCACCGCCCTGGCCCGGCTGCGGGCGGCGGAGTGCCTGGCCGATCTGGGGTCGGCCCCGGCGGAGGCGGCCGGCCTGGCCACCGCGGCCCGCGCCGAGTTCGATGCCCTTGGCATGCCCGGACCGGCCGCCGCGGCGGCCCGGGTGCTCGACCGGTTGCCCCCCGTCACGGCCGAGAATCCGCTCACGGCAAGGGAGGCCGAGATCGCCGTCCTGGAGGCCGACGGGCTGAGCAACAAGGACATCGCCGGCCGGCTGTTCCTGTCGGTCCGGACCGTCGAGTCGCACGTGCGCAGCGCGCTGGGCAAGTTGCAGCTGACCACCCGCACCGAACTGGCCATCTGGGTGCACCGGCGGCAACGGCCCTGAGCCGGCCGGTGCGCCGTGACGGACGGCCTCGTCCGGTCCGTTCGACGGGCTGCCGATCGCTCACGTCGGCCGGTCGTCGGCCAGCAGCACGGCCCGCAGACCCGGGGGGTGGGCGGCGAAGAAGGCCTCGTCGGCCGCCTCGACGACGACCACCGCCCGCTCGGCCAGGGCCACCCCGGCGGGGGTGGGCACCACCACCCGGACGCGGGTGTCCGTCGCCGACGGCTCCCGCCCGACCAGCCCGTCCGCCTCGAGCCGGCGGAGCACGGCACTGGCGGTCTTGGTGTCGACCCCGGAGGCGGACGCGATGTCGACCTGACCGGTGGGCCGGTCGTGCCCGTGCAGCCACCACGTGCAGGTCAACAGGACGAACTGGGTGTGGGTCAGGCCGAGCGGGGCGAGCGCCTCGGTGACCGACCGCTCCCACGCCCGGGTCAGCCGCCACAGCTGAAATCCCGGGCTCTGCGCCGGACCGCCGGCGTACCGGCTGGTCATGGTCGCCCGTCGGCGGCGGCGAACAGCGCCTGCAGCTGCTCGGGGAAGTCCGCACTGATCTGCGGTCCCAGTTCCGGCCCGACGCCGTCGGCGCCGGGTCCGTCGATCCGCAGCCGATGGGTGACCACCGTCCCGGCCCCGTCGGGGCGGAAGTCGTGGCTGAAGGTCAGCGTGATGCCCTCGATCTCGGTGACGTCGGCGTACCGGCGACCGCGGTCGAACTCGGTGACGGTCGAGATCATCCGATCCTGGCCCGCCGGGGTCACCGCGATCCGGGTGCCGACCGCGAGCTCGCCGTCCGGCTCGAACACGTCACCGCCGGGCAGCGTCAGCCGGCCGGCGTGCACGTCGACGAAGGTCCGCCAGATCTGCTCGACCGGCAGGGGCGAGCGGCCGATGTGCTCGGTGGTCCACATCGTCGCAATCTCCTTGTCTGCGGACGGACTATCTGTCCAAGGATGATCTGTTTACAGATGATCTGTCAAGCCGCGCATAGACGTCGCCGGAACGCCCGAGCGGCCGGTACCGCTCGAGCAGGCGCACCAGCGCGGCCGCGTCGAGCCAGCCCGGCGCGGCCCAGCGCATGGTCTCGATCGGCGAGTAGTTGAAGCGGTAGTCGCCCAGGGCGGCGACGAGATCCAGCACCGTCAGCGCATCGTCGTGGGCCGGCGGGAGGTACTCGAACGACAGCGCCCGGACCGGCCGGGACAGCCCGCCCAGCACCTGGGCCTCGAACCCCTCGACGTCGACCTTCAGGAAGGCCGGTTCGCCGTGCGTCGCGATCAGCTCGTCCAGGGTGACCACCGGCACCTCGATCGAGGAGTCCCAGCGCACTCCGGCGAACCGCCGGTCCCGCGTGACGTCGTCGATCCACCCGGGCGCCATCGACGACACCGTCGGGGTCGCCGAGGAGACGGCCAGCCGCGCCCGGCCGGGCCGGGCCCCGACCGCCGCCGGCACGATCCGCACCGCCGGGTTGCGGCCGTAGACCAGCCGCAGCACGCGCAGGCAGTCCGGTTGGGGCTCGACGGCGAGCACCCGGGCGCCGATCCGCCGCCAGGCGCGGACCCGGCTGCCGACGTGCGCCCCGATGTCGAAGCCCAGGTCACCGCGGGCGAGAAACTGCCGGTAGAACGCGGCCATCCGGGCGTGCCGCCCGGGAATGCCGTGGTACATCGCCATCGACCGGGCGATCCCCCAGACCCGGGCCGGGCCGCTCACGGCGCCGTCACCGGGCCGTCACCCGCGCCGTCACCAGGTGCCGAACCGGGCCGAGAGGGCGTAGCGCACCACCACGACGTCGCCGAGCTGCCGCACCTGCACCAGCCGGGCCCGGCGCTCCGGGTGGAAGGGGAAACGCCCGTCGTCGACGAACCGCCGCGCCCGGTGGTCGCCGACGAAGAACGGCGCCACCGCCAGGGTGAGCTCATCGGCGAGATCACCGGTGAGGAACTGGGTGTGGACGGTCCCGCCGCCCTCCACCATCAGCCGCCGGATCCCCCGCCCGTAGAGGTCCCGGACCATCCAGGCCACGTCGACCGGCTCCCCGCCGTCGACCACGGTGGCCAGCTCCCCCAGCCGGTCCCGGGCGACGTCGACCGCGGAGCTGGCGCAGTAGACCAGGCGTTGCCCGTCGCCGTCGGTGAAGAACCGCGCGCCGGGATCGAGGTCGGCGCCGCCGGTCACGGTGACCTTGGTCGGCGAGGGCGGTTGGCCGCGGGCGACCCGGGCCGCCCGGCGCTCCGGCGTCCGGACCAGCAGCCGCGGATCGTCCTTGCGCCCCGTGGCCGCGCCCACCAGGATCGCGTCGCACCCGGCGCGCACCTCGTCCACCCGATCGAAGTCGGCGTCGTTGGACAGCAACAGCCGGCGCCGGGTGGGACCGGCCAGGTAGCCGTCGAGCGACATGCAACAGGACAGCAGGGTGTAGGGCCGCGGGTCGGCACACCCGTCCACGGGGGCCGGGCCGCGCGGATCCGGACGCTCAGCCAACGGGATGCACCGCCCCGGCCGGACGCCGCCCGACCGCCCGCCGCACCGGCCCGGCCAGCAGGACGACGAGCCCGGGCAGCGTCGCGATGAGGGACAGCACACCGAAGGCCGTGGCCGCCGCGACGCCCTGCTCCGCGCCCCAGCCGGCGGCCGCGAACAGCCCGGCCGCGACACCCTCGCGCGGGCCCCACCCCCCGACGTTCAGCGGCACCAGCATCGCGGCCAGCACGACCATGGCCACCGGCCACAGCTCGGCGGCGGGGGCGGTGCCACCGGTGATCCGGACGGCCAGGACGAACGTCAGCGCGTGGCCCAGCACCACGACGATCGAGGCGGCGAGCACCTGCGGCCAGGCGCCCCGGGCCAGCAGCGCGACCCGCAGGTCGGCCCCGACCACCGCGAGGGCGGCCGGCGCCGTCGCGACCCGGCCGCGGGTCGCGGCGCCCGCCGGCCTCACCCGGGGCCTCCCGGACGGGCCGGTCCGACGGGTCCGGCGGGTCCGGCCCGTCCGACGGAGCAGCAGGGCGAGCGCCACCAGCCCCACGGCCAGGACGGCGACCACGCCGGCCACCACCACCCCTGACGCCATCCCGGCCGCTGTCCCGGCCGCTGCCCCGCCCTCGGGGCCCGGCGACGGGACCACCCCGCCACCCGGGACGACCGCCCCGCCGGCCGCCGGATGCCGGCCGGCCCACGGCAGCGGGAGCAGGATCAGCAACCCGGCGGTGATGGCCAGGTGCACCACCGGCCCGGCCGCCCGCTCCCAGGCCACCGACCGCATGCCGCGGCCCGGCGCGGCCGACGCGCGCCCGTGCCGGATCGCCCGGTGCACGTCGCCGAGCACCCCGCCCGGCAGCGTCGCGTTGAGCAGCTGCGAGCCGTAATAGGCGGCCACCGCCGACCGCAGCGGCAGGCCGACACCGAGCCGTCCGGCGATCACCCGCCACCGCCAGGCGCTGCACACCGTGGTCACCGCGCCGATGGCCAGGGCGGCCCCGGCGGCCCGACCGTCGATCGCCGACACCCCGGCCAGGAACGGGCCGGCGCCCAGCCGCCAGACCACGATCCCGAGCACCATCAGCCCGGCCGCCACCCGCACCCGCGGCCACCACCGGCCGGCCGCGGCGCGCACCGCCCGGTGCCGCTCCGACCGGCTCCGGACCCCCCGGCGGTCGCCCGCCCGGGTCCGGAGCGCCGGGGTCCGGACCGCCCCGGGCGCCCGGTCCGGCGGCGGGGCCGTCATCGCCCGCCCACCCATCGCCCACCCACCCGGTGACCGGCGACCGGCGTCCCGCCGGCCACGACGCAGGCTCCGGCTCCGGCTCCGGCGCCGGCCGCCGGACCGGGATCGCCCGGGACGAGGGCGTGGTCGACCAGCTCGGCGGTGACCGACCAGCCGGTCAGGTTGCG
>NZ_JBMDXT010000370.1:0-4234 GCF_048594475.1 Nakamurella sp.
GCCGGCGCCACGACGTGCACGTCGGCTCCGGCGTCCCGGAGCGCGGCGATCCGGCCCAGCACCCGATCGGCCCCGCCGACCACCAGCACCCGCCGGCCGCGCACCGGCAGCTCGGCGACGAACCCCGGCCCGCTCACCGACCCACCGTCCCGCGGTTGATCATGGAATGGAGGCCGTTATCCGTGCCTCGAAACGGCCGTGTTCCCATGATCAACTCCTGGAGGGCGGCGAGCAGGCGGTCGGTGGTGGCGGGGTCGCGGACGGCGATGCGGATCCACGCCGGACCCAGGCCCGGGAACGTGTCCCCGCGACGCACCGCGATGCCCCGCCGCCGCAGATCGTCCCGCATCAGGCCGGGCGGCGCGCCGGCCGGGAGGGCCGGGGTCGTGTCCACCAGCACGAAGGGCGTCGCCGGCGCGCCGGCGACGGGCAGTCCGAGCGCGGCCAGTCCGCGGACGAGCCGGTACCGCCCGGCGGCGATCGTCGGCAACTCGGCCGCGGCCCGGGCGATCGCCTCCGGCGCGCAACAGGCCGCGATCGCGGCCAGGGCCGGGGCCGACACCGACCACGGCGGCTGCTGCGCGGCCCGCCGGCCGGTCAGCTCGCCGTCGCCGACCGCGTAGCCGGCCCGCAGCCCGGCCAGGGCCCAGGTCTTGGTCAGTGACCGGACCACCAGCAGACCCGGAAGCTGTTGTCCGGCCAGCGATTCCGCCTCGCCGGGGACCGCGTCCAGGAACGCCTCGTCGACCACCAGCACCCGTCCCGGGCGCAGCAGCGGCCGCAGCTCGGCGGCCGGGTGCAGCACCCCGGTGGGATTGGTCGGGTTGCCGATCATCACCAGGTCCGCCGCATCGGGGATCGCCCCCGGGGGCAGGACGAAGCCGTCGGCGGCGGCGAGCACGACCCGCTCGACGGCGTGCCCGGCCGCCCGCAGGGCAGCCTCCGGTTCGGTGAACTGGGGGTGCACGACGACCGCGTGCACGGGCCGCAGGGCGCGGGCGATCAGCGTGAACGCCTCGGCCCCGCCCGCGGTCGGCAGCACCTGGTCGACCGGCCGGCCGTGCCGGGCGGCGATCGCCGCGGTGGCCGCGGTGGCATCCGGGTAACGCCCGAGCGTGTCCAGCGTCCCGGCGATCCGCCGGGCCAGCCAATCCGGCGGGCGCTGCGCGCGCACGTTGACCGCGAAGTCCAGCAGGCCCGGGCCGGCCTCCGCGTCGCCGTGGTGGTGCAGATCGGGCTCCGCGTCCGCGACACTGGCGAGGCCGGCCGGGGCCCGGGTCGGGGCCACCGGGGTTCGGGTCGGGGTCGGAGTCGGGGCCGCCGCGGTCCGGGTCGGGGTCGACGGGAGACCGGCCGTTCCACGGGAAACACCCGGCCCGGGAGCCGGATCGGCGTACCGGCGGGCCGCCGCCGCGAGCCGCGCGGCCAGCGCCGGCGACCCCGCCCAGTGGGTGTGCAGGTAGGACGCATGGACCGTGGCGCGGCCGGTCCGGGCCGGGTCGAGGGCGAATCCGTGCCCGGCGCCGCCGATCAGCCAGGCCGGGTCCGGGCCGGCGAGCGGGCTGACGGTGGTCCGGTGGAACTCGTGACCGGTCACCGGGGTCCCCGCCGGAGCCAGCACGCTCGGGCCGCCGGCCACCGCGGCCCGGTACCCGAGGGTGAGCCGGGACGTCATGGTCGCCACGGCGTCGACCACGCCCAGCATGGGGGCGCCGTCGACCTCCCGGCACAGGTAGAGCAGGCCGGCGCACTCGGCGACGGTGGGGAGGCCGGCGTCGATCCGGGCCGCGATGTCGGCCCGCAGCGGCGCGTTGCCGGCCAGGTCGGCCGCGTGCACCACGGGAAACCCACCGCCCCGGTACAAAGCGGCCGTGCCGGCCGGCAGGGACTCGGCGGCCAGCGGGTCGAACACGACCGGCCGGCAGCCCGCCGCGGCCAGCAGTTCCTCGGTCTCGGCATACCGGAAGGTGAACGCCCGGCCGCCGGCCACCGCGACGACCGGCTGACCGCCGGGGCCGGCCACCGGCCCGGCGCTCACCCCCCCGGTGGGGCCGGGCGCCGGAACGACGGCGGTGACCGGATCCCAGTCGGCGCCGGGCAGCCCCGGGGCGGACCGGGCGATCCGGACGACGGCGGCCAGGTCGACCCGCTCGGCGATCTGGGCGGCCAGCCGGTCCAGGGTCACCCGCGCGTCGTCCCGCTCGGCCACCGGGACGAGGCCGAGATGCCGGGACGGCGCGCTGATCCCGTCGTCCCGGAACAGCACCCCGAGCACCGGGACGCCGATCCCCTCGACGGCGGTCCGGGCCTCGGCCGCGTGCCGGGCCGAGCCGGCCTTGTTCAGGATCACCCCGGCCACCCGGATCGCCGGATCGAAGCCGCGCAGCCCGAACACCACGGCACCGACCGTGCGGGCCGACGCCGAGACGTCGACGACCAGCAGCACCGGCGCGTCGATCACCCCGGCGACATGCGCGGTCGAGGCGAAGCCGTCCCGCCCGATCGCTCCGTCGAACAGACCCATCACGCCCTCGACGATCGCGATGTCGGCCGGGCGGGGCGTCGTCGCGCCGTGCCGCAGCAGCGGGACGAGCCGATCCGGGCCGACCAGGTGCGGGTCGAGGTTGCGGCCGGGCCGGCCGGTGGCCAGCGCGTGGTACCCCGGATCGATGTAGTCGGGCCCGATCTTGTGCCCGGACACCTCGTGCCCGGCCCGCCGCAGCGCGGCCATCAGGCCGGTCGCCACCGTCGTCTTGCCGTGGCCCGAGGCCGGGGCGGCCACGACCACCCGCGGCAGCCTCATCGAGTCGCCCCGCGCGGCAACCCGCCCGACACCGGCAACGTCACCCGGCCCGGCGCCGAGCTCGTCACCGCGCTCGTCGCCGTGTCGCCCACCGTGTGAGTCACCGTGCCCGTCACCACTCGATGCCTCGCTGGCCCTTCTGGCCGGCGTCCATCGGATGCTTGACCTTGCGCATCTCGGTGACCAGGTCGGCGGCGTCCAGCAGCCGGGGGTCGGCGTTCCGGCCGGTGACGACGACGTGCTGGCCCTGGGCCCGGGCGGCCAGCGTCGCGACCACGTCGTCGACGTCCACCCACCCCCAGGACATGGGATAGGTGAACTCGTCGAGCACGTACAGCCGGTGCGTCCCCGCGGCGAGCCGCCGCTTGATCTCCGCCCAGCCCTCCGCCGCCTCGGCGGCATGATCGGTCTCGGTGCCCGCCTTGCGGGACCAGGACCAGCCCGAACCCATCTTGTGCCACTCGATCCGAGCCTCCCCGCCCTGCTCGACGGTCACCGCGTCCAGGGCGGCCAGCGCGGACTGCTCGCCGATCCGCCACTTGGCCGACTTGACGAACTGGAACACGCCGACCGGCCAGCCCTGGTTCCAGGCCCGCAGGGCCAGACCGAAAGCGGCGGTGGACTTTCCCTTGCCGTCGCCGGTGTGCACCATCAGCAGCGCCCGGTTGCGCCGCTGCCGGGTGGTCAGTCCGTCGGCCGGCACGGCTGCCGGACGGGCCTGCGGCATCAGGCCACCCGCCCGTTCCGGGCGGCGACCGCGGTGGTCAGCACGGACGCCGCCACCTCGGCCACCGGGACGTGCTCGGCGCGCAGGTGATCGGCCAACCGGCCGGCCAGACCCAGGCGGAACCGGCCCGTCTCGCAGTCCAGGACGACGGCGGCCACCCGCTCGGCGGCCAGCTCGTCGGCGGCGCGCCGGGACCGGGCGACCGCGTCGGGGCCGGCCGTCGCCCGCCCGTCGGTGACGACGACGAGCAGCGGACGGCGGTGCGGATCCCGGATCCGTTCCACCCGCAGGGTGTGCGCCGCACACTGCAGCCCCTCGGCCAGCGGGGTGCGCCCGCCCGCCGGCAGCGTCTCGAGCCGCCGCGCGGCCGCCTCGACCGACGACGTCGGCGGCAGCAGCAGGTCGGCGGTGGCGCCGCGGAAGGTCACCAGGCCCACCTTGTCCCGGCGCTGGTAGGCGTCGGTCAGCAGCGACAGGATCGCGGTCTTCACCTCGGCCATGCGGCGCCGCGCGGCCATCGAGCCGGACGCGTCGACGCAGAACAGCACCAGGTTCGACTCCCGGCCCTGCCGCACGGCCAGCCGCACGTCGTCACGGCGCACCAGCAGGCCGGGTCCAATCCGCCCGCGGCCGGCCTGGTGCGGCGCCGCGGCGCGCACGGTGGCCAGCAGGTGGACCGCGCCGCCGGCCGACCCCGGCCGGCG
>NZ_JBMDXT010000371.1:0-2081 GCF_048594475.1 Nakamurella sp.
CGTCGAGCAGCTGCCGGATGCGGCGGGCCGCCTCCAGCGCGTCGGCCTGCCGGCCGGACCGGTACAGGGCGGTGATCAGCTGGATCCAGAACGGCTCCCGCAGCGGGTACTGGCCGGTCAGGGTGACCAGCTCACCGATCACCGCCGCCTCCTGGCCGGACGCCAGATCGGCCTCGATCCGCGACTGCACGGCCAGCAGGCGGTCCTCCTCGACGGCCGCGGCGAAGTCGTCGGCGAAGCGGAACCCCCGCAGGTCGGCCAGCGCCGCCCCGGTCCACTCGGCCAGCGCCGAGCGGAGCCGCTCGGCCGCCTCCGGATACCGGTGGGCCGCGAGCAGCTCGTGCCCGGCCCGGACCCACCGGGCGAAGCGACCCTGGTCGACGAGCGCCTCGTCGACCACCACCCGGTAACCGGGCGACTGGGTCGTGACCGTCAGCAGCGCCGCGTCGGACAGCGGGCGCAGCGCCCGGCGCAGGGTCGACACGTGCACCTGCATGGTGGCCAGGAAGTTCGCCGGCACGTCGCCGTCCCAGATGGCGTCGGCCAGCGAGTCGGCCGGCACCACCCGGTTGCGGCTGACCAGCAGGGCGGCGAGCAGGGCGCGCGGCTTGCCGCCCGGCAGCGGCAGCGGCGTCCCGTCGACCAGCAGTTCCAGCGGGCCGAGCAGCCGGACGTCCAGGACCGGGGCCTGGTCGCTGGGGTCCGGGGGCGTCACCGGCGCATCGTAACCAGACCCGGGTCGGCACCGGCCCCGGACATGCGACGAGCCCGGCCCGGGTGCGCCTGTGCGAGGCTGGTGCGGTGCCGGAACTGAGCCGCGGGGCCAACGCCCCGCTGACCGCCGACCAGCTGAGCGTGCACGTGCGGGGCGCCCGACCCGGGGTGGTCGACCTGATGGCGTTCCAGCTGACCGCCGACCGCCGGGTGCGCACCGACGACGACCTGGTCTTCTTCAACCAGCCCGCCTCGCCCGAGGGGGCGGTGCGGCTGACCGGTCCGGACGTGCTGACGCTGGACCTGCGGGCGGTGCCGGAGGTCATCGAGACGGTCGCGGTGACCGTCGCCCTGGACGACGCGCAGGCCGGGTCGCTCGCCGACATCGCCGGGCTCGGGGTCGGCGTCGGGCCGGACGGCTACGACGTCCCTGCCCAGGGGCTGACCACCGAACGGGCCGCCGTGCTCGCCGAGGTCTACCGCCGCGCCGGGGCCTGGAAGCTGCGGTCGGTCTCGGCCGGCTGGACCGAGGGCCTGGCCGCCCTCGTCCGGGAGCACGGGGTGCAGGTGGACGACGAGGCCCCGCCCGCCGCCGCACACCCGGCCGCCCCACCACCGCCCGTCGCACCGCCGCCCGCCGCTGCGCCGACCCCGAATCCGGCCTCGGCTCCGGCTCTGGCTCCGGCTCCGGCCGATGGCGGCCCGCGGTCGGTCCCCGGCGAGGAGCGGCTGTCGCTGGTCAAGCGGCAGGCGCTGGACCTGCGCAAGCGGGAGGTGCATCGGGTCCTGTTGACCAAGGGTGCGCAGACCGAGCGGGCCCGGGTCGTGCTGGTCATCGACAAGACCGGCTCGATGTACCAGGAGTACAAGTCGCGGCTGATCCACCGGGTCGTCGAACGGATGGTGCCGGTGGCCATCCAGCTCGACACGGACGGGTCGCTGGAGACCTACCTGTACGCCAAGACGTTCGCCCGGCTGCCGGACCTGCGGGTCGCCGACCTGGAGACCTGGCCGGAGGAGTTCCTGCACCTCAACGGCACCCACGGGGGCATCAACTACCGCAAGCTCGGCGGCAGCAACGACGAGATCCCCATCCTGACCGAGCTCGCCGGCTCCGTCCGGCCGGGCGGGCCGCCGACCCTGGTGCTGTTCTTCACCGACGGCGGGTTCTACAAGCGCAAGGAGATCACCCGGATCATCTCCGAGGCAGCGGCGCGGCCCGTCTTCTGGCAGTTCGTCGGCATCGGGGCCAACGACTACGGCCTGCTGGAGAAGCTGGACGACATGGCCGGCCGGGTCGTGGACAACGTCGACTTCTTCGCCCTGGACGACATCGACCGGGTGCCCGACGCCGAGCTCTACCGGCG
>NZ_JBMDXT010000372.1:0-12408 GCF_048594475.1 Nakamurella sp.
CCAGTCGTCCCCGCCGATCCGCAGGGTCTCCTCGCCGCGCAGCCGGGTGGAGGCCTCGACCACCGAATGCAGGTACGGCATCCAGCGGGCCAGATGCTCCCCGCCCTCCCCCTCGCCGTCCTCGGCGATCCCGTGGTCGGCGTAGGTGTCGCGCCGCTGCGACATCGACGTCTCCGGGTGCCGGTACTTCTGGCAGTCCAGATCGGTCATCGCGTGCATCGACAGATCCGCGCCGGTCAGCTCCATCACCCGGCCGGCCAGCCCGTAGTGGTCGATGTGCGCGTGGGTGATGACCAGCCGGGAGACGTCGGCCAGCTCGTACCCCGCGCTGCGCAGGCCGGCCTGCACGATCGACACCCCGCCGTCGGGCGAGTCCGGCTTCCAGACCCCGCAGTCGACGACCGTCACCTTGTCGCCGTCGTCGACGATGTACATGTTGACGCTCTCGATCGAGTTGAACCCGATCGGCAACGCCACCCGGGTCAGCCCGGGCATCCCGTCGACATCGGACGCCGCGCGGTGTCCATGATTCGCTCGCTGCCGCTCACTCATCCGTGCATGCGCTCCAGCACGGTGAACCAGACCCTGATCTCCACCTGGTACATCGTGCGCGGGCCCTCCAGCATGCCGGAGATGTCCTTCACCTCGAATCTCGTGATTCCCTCCAGGGTCTCGCGGGCGCGGTCCAGGGCCTCGGACACCGCGTCCTGGATCGTGTCGCCGCTGCCGGACAGGTCGATCGCCTTCTGCACACTCACCCGACGATCGTGGAACCACCGGCCCGGACCCGCCACCGGAAGCCGCCGCAACCGCGTGGGCGGCCGCGTCCCATCCAGCGGCAAGTCCGGCCCGGACCGTTCGCACCGGCCGGGCGCGCCCCTACAGTCGGGCGCAGTGGGTGCCAGCGCCCGCCGCCGACCGGTCGACCCGTCGACCCCGTCGGTCCGCGACAGGCTCGAACGAGCTCGAACGAACGGTCATCACCGTGGCCGTCCCGACACTCCCGGAGGGGGTGCCATGGCCGAACCCTGGCGACCCGCCGCGGCCGGACCCGATCGGGTCGGCCGCCCGGGCGGGCTGAGCATCCGGGTCCTCGGCCGCTCGGGGGGCCGCACCGTGGTCCATGTGGCCGGCCGGCTCGACGCCCGGACCGCCGCCACCCTGGCCCGCTAGCTGGCGGCGGCGACCCCGCCCCCCCGCCGCGGGCCGCCGCAGCTGGCGATCGACCTGTCCGGAGTGACGTTCATCGACGGCGCCGGCCTGCAGGTACTGCTCGACCTGCAGGACCGGCTGGCCGGGCTGTCCGGTGAGCTGGAACTGCTCTCGCCGACCCCGGCGGTGGTCGGGCTCCTGCACGAGGCGCACATCCACGGCACCGCCGGGCTGCCCGGGACCGACGACCCGGCGTCCGGGCTGGCCTGGGACGGTTCGCCCTTCGGCGGCCGGCCGGCGCCGCGCGGGCGCTGACCCGGTCCCGACCCGATCCCCGGGGGGCCGGTTCGGTCAGCCGGTCAGCCGGTCGGTGGGTGAGCCGGTCAAGGCGTCCAATCCCCGCGGCGCGAACCGGCCGGCCCGGTCCGGGGCCTTCCTCCCGCCCTCGGTCAGAGCGGCCCCGGCCAGCAGCAGGAACCGTTCGGCGCCCGCCCGGGCTGGGGCCGGCAGATCGGGCGCGTCCAGCCGATCCTCCAGCTCCGCGATCCGGGCCCGGGCCGCGTCCACGGTCCACGACGGGTCGCGGCCCGCGCGGGTGCGGGTCAGCAGCGGCCACCGCCCGACCGGCACGATCGCCACCGCGACGACGATCCACACCACCAACTCGGGGCGATCGAACCCGAACGGAGCAGCATCCCGGTCCGTCGCGGTGATGCTCAGGACGCGACGGCGGACCCCCGGTTGGCGACCGCGCCGACGATCTCGGGCTGGCCGACGAGCGTGCGGATGAACGGGGCCGGTGCGCAGACGTAGGCCGTCGCCATCCGGCCGAGGACGTGGACATCCGCGGCCCGCTGGCCGGTGGCGGCACTGGTGCGATCGAGGGCATCCTTGACCAGCGCTTCGATCTTGTCGGGCTGCGGGGGCCGGCCCGCCGCGCGCCGGACGCTGACCACGGCCTGCACCGGTTGCCCGGACGAGGTGGCCCGCTGCAACTGCCGGGTGAGTTCGGGGTCGATCTTGGCCGCCGGTGTCGCCATGCGCGTCCCACCTCCGCCGAATGATCCTCGGGTCCAGACTACCGAGGGTGGTCGGCGTTGCCCAGCGTTCCGCCGGGATCACAGGCGATCGAGGGCCCGCAGGCCGTTCACCGCCCCTCGGTTGGCCCGCTCGGCCGGCATCCGGCCGAGCTCGGCGGACTCCAGGATCGCCCGTTCGACGTCGGCGACACCCGCCTCGGGGCGGGCGTGCATCAGCAGCGCGGCCAGGCCGGCGACGTGCGGGGTGGCCATCGACGTGCCGGACAGCGCCTGCCAGCCGCCCGCGGGGGCGGCCGAGACCACGTCCACCCCCGGGGCGACGACGTCGGGGGTCAGCGGGTGGGCCCGCCGCTGGAACCGCTGGCTCGAGGAGAACCCGGCCACCGCGCCCGCGCGGTCGTGCGCGCCGACCGACAGCGCGGAGGCATAGTTCCCCGGCGACCGCGACGTGCCCGGCCCCTCGTTGCCGATCGCCACGACGGGCAGCACCCCGCTGTCGCGCAGGATGGCCACCAGGTCGAGGAAGGAGTTGACCAGGCCCCGGATGCCCAGGCTCATGGACAGCACCCGGGCGCCCACCCCGATGGCCCAGTCCATCCCACCCAGGATGCGGGCCGTGATGTCGCCGCCCTCGATGACCAGCGCCGAACACAGGTCGGCCCCGGGCGCGACGCCGACCCGGACTCCGTCGACCTCCCGCCCGGCGATGGTGGCCGCGGTGTGCGTGCCGTGCCCGTCCGGATCGCCGTCGCGGGCGGTGACCTCGGCGACCCGGCGCCCGGTGGGGTCGAACTCGGCGAACTCCACCACCGCGCCGTCCAGGCAGGGGTGCGTCGGGTCGACGCCGGTGTCCAGGTGCGCGACCCGCACCCCGGCCCCGGTCCAGCCCTGTGCCCAGAGATCAGGGGCCCGGAGGTGGCCGACGCCCCACACCGTGCCGCGGGGCTCGCTGGGCACGGCGGCGGTGACCGGCCGGATCAGGCTCAGCTGGGCGGCGGGCTTCACCGCGCGCACCACCGGGCTGGCCCGCAGTGCCGTCAGACCGGCCGGCTCCACGGTGCCGTAGACGACGCCCAGGTGCGGGAACACCCGCGCGGCCGGCACCTCGCCCGGCCCGTCCGCCGGGTCGGCGGCGAGCGCGGCGCCGCCGAGCGACGACCCGGCCTCGGGCGTGAAGTGCGCCAGCACGGACCCTTCGGCCGCGGCGATCGTGTCCGCCGCCGGCTCGGCCCGGACCTCCGGCGTCAGGAAGGCGATGACCGGGGCGAAGCCGAGCTGGGCCATCGTCCGGCTGATGCTGGCGGTCACTGGCCCTCCCCGGTCCCGGCCGGAGTGCCCGGTCACGGCACCCCGACTGCAGTGTGCCGGACCGGTCCGACAGCGCCCGGTCACGGCTCGGGTCGGGTCGCGCAGCGCCCCGGCGACGAGGGAGCCGGATCGCGGTCAGGACACCTCTCACCGACCCTCGCGCCACACCTGGACCACCGACGGGCGCGGCCCGCGCCATTGCCCGGGGCCGGCCGCGGCAGCAGCGTCGGCGCCGTCCGCGACGTAGTCGGGGAAGAAGGAGTGCTGATCGCCGAAGGTCCCGTCCTCGCCCGGGTGCTGGACCGCGACCAGCACCGTGCCCTCCGCATCCCGGATCACCGGGCCGCAGGTCTCGGCCTCCCGGGGCACGGCCAGGAACTGGCGCAGCTCGCCGCGGTGCGGTCCGGTCAGCGGCAGGTGGAACAGGCCGTCGGCGGTGCCCAACGTGGAGGGGCTGCCGTCGGTGGCGATCCACAGGTCGCCGCGGGAATCGAAGGCGATGTTGTCCGGGCACGAGATCGGCACGACCCGGTCGGTCGGGAATCCGGCGAAGTAGGTCTGGTCGGCGGCCGGATCGCCGCACACCAGGACCAGCGACCAGGTGAAGGTCCTCGCGCGCACGTCGGAGTCGTTCTCGGTGATCTCGACGATGTGCCCGTGCTTGTTGGCGGTGCGCGGGTTGGGTTCGGTGGCGCCTTCCTTGCCCGCCCTGCCCCGGTCGGTGTTGTTGGTGCAGACCACGTAGACCTTGCCGGTGAGCGGGCTCGGCTGGACGTCCTCGGGCCGGTCCATCCTGGTCGCGCCGAGCTGGTCGGCGGCCAGCCGGCAGTACACCAGGGCCTGCTCGGCGTTGAAGCCGGGGACCTGGCTGACCCCGTCCACGACGATCGGCAACCACTCACCGGTCCCGTCGAACGCGCCGTCGGCGGGCAGCCGGCCGGACCCGTCGATCTGATCGGCCGGCGAGTCGCCGGTGAACCGGGCGACGTACAGGCTGCCGGCGGACAGCAGGGTCTTGTTGAACGCCCGCGCCGCGCGGCCGTTGCCCGGCCGCATCCGCTCCCGGGAGACGAACTTGTACACGTAGTCGAACCGCTCGTCGTCGCCCATGTACGCGGCGACGTGCCCGGACCGGCCGACCAGGACGGTCGCGCCCTCGTGCTTGAACCGGCCGAGGGCGGTGTGCTTGACCGGCGGCTCGTCCGGGCTGAACGGGTCGAGCTCGACGATCCAGCCGAACCGGTTCGGTTCGGTCTCGTAGCCCGCGCCCCGCGCGTCGAACCGCGGGTCGACGGTTTCCCAGCCGGCGACGGTCGCCCTGTCCTGCAGCCCGTACCGCCTGTCCGGCGGGAACGCGCCGGAGGTGCGGAAGTAGCCCTGGAAGTTCTCCTCGCCCGAGAGCACCGTGCCCCAGGGCGTGGTGCCGCCGGAGCAGTTCGCGAACGTCCCCAGCACCGTCGTGCCGGTGGGGTCGTCGCCGGTGCGCAGGATGGGCGCCCCGGCGATCGGCCCGTCGAGCCGGATGGGCGTGTCCGCGGTGATCCGCCGGTTGTACCGGCTGCCCACGACCACCTGCCACGGCCGGCCCGCGCGCTCGCGCCGCACGTGCACGACGGCCATGCCCTGGGCCGCCTTGGTCACCAGAACCTGGGTGCGCCGCTGTTCGTCGGAGCCGGCCGGCGGGAACATGATCGGCGCATTGGTGTACTCGTGGTTGGCGACCAGCAGCGCCTCGCGGTCCCCTCGTCCGGGGATCGGGATCAGGTCGAGGTAGTCGTTGTTGTAGCCGAACTGGCGGGCCTGCCGGTCCGGCGTCTGGCGTAGCACGTCGAACACGTCGGCCGGGTCGAACAGCGGGTCGCCCCAGCGCACGACCGGCGCCCAGCGGTAGCCGTCCGGCACGGTCAGCGCATCCACGCCCGCGGGCACGGCGCCGATCCCGGCGAACCGCAGCCGGCCGGGCCCGTGCACCTCGCCGCCGTCCCGGAGACCGGGGGCGGCGGTGGGGGCGGCCGCGGCCGGGGCGCCGAGCAGTCCGCCGATGGCGATCAGGGCGCCGGCGCCGGCGCCGCGCAGCATCGCGCGGCGGCTGAACACCGCCGACGCGATGTCCCGGAAACCGGGGCCGGCGGTCGGGTTGGGCGCCGGCCGGGCGCACGCGTCCTGGCACTTGAGGTGGCAGGTCACCGGGCTGCGCGAGCCGCGGGTGTGGCCGGCCATCGGCAGGTCGATCCGGTCGGCGGAGGCCTCGGTCGGCGTGGCGGTGCGGCGGTCGTCGGGCACGGGGGCTCCTCGATCGAGTGATCAGTGCAGTCCGGCGACGGCGGTGCGGGCGGCGACCGCGCCGTGTCGCGATCACGCTAGGAAACGGTGTCGACCCCCGCCACGGATGACGATCGTCGATCAGGTGAACGCTGACCGACTCCCGGCCGAATTCCGGTCGCCCCGCGTACCCGCGCCTTCCGATCACGTCACCGGCCGTTTCACCCGGCTGGGATGAGCCGCCCGCCGTGCAGCCGGGACGATGCTGGATCCGGTTGGGAAATGATGCCGGAACCTGACCGCGATCGGATCCGGCCCGCCCTCGACGCGGGCCGGCAGGAGGAGACATGGGCAAGAAGTCCGGGAAGCGCAAGGACGCCCGCGCGTCCGCGACCGACCCCGGGGCGAAGATGAAAACCGGGCCCTACGAGAAGGAAATGAAGCGCCTGCACGGCGAGCTGGTCGCGATGCAGGAATGGGTGCGCTCGACCGGGGCCAAGATCATCATCGTCTTCGAGGGCCGGGACACGGCCGGCAAGGGCGGCACGATCAAGCGGATCACCGAACGCGTCAGCCCGCGGGTGTTCCGCATCGTCGCCCTGCCGGCCCCCAGCGACCGGGAGAAGTCGCAAATGTTCCTCCAGCGGTACGTACCGCATTTTCCGGCCGCCGGCGAGGTCGTCATCTTCGACCGAAGTTGGTACAACCGGGCAGGCGTCGAACGGGTGATGGGATTCACCCCGAAAGAACAGGTCGAGCGATTCCTGGAGCAGACACCGGCCTTCGAGAAGGCAATGGTGGAATCCGGGATCCTGCTCATCAAGTATTGGCTGGAGGTGTCGCCCGACGAACAGACCGCCCGATTGAAGGGCCGCATCAACGACCCCCGGAAGATCTGGAAGCTGTCGGACATGGACCTGAAGTCCTACAGCAAATGGTTCGACTATTCCCGGGCCCGGGACGACATGTTCCGCGAGACCGACACGTCCTGGGCGCCCTGGTACGTGGCGACCACGGACGACAAGAAGCGCGGCCGGTTGAACATCATCAGCCACCTGCTGAGCCTGGTGCCGTACGAGCCGTTGACCATGCCGGACATCCGGTTGCCGAAACGGGACAAGGACAAGGACTACGTGGAACCGCACCTGCCCCTGCGCTACGTCCCGGAGAAGTTCTGATGACCGCCACCGTCCCCGTCGGCACCCGGGCGGCCGCCGCCCCACGCTGGTACGCGCTGTCCCCCGACCAGACCGCCGCGCAGCTCGGCGTCGACCCGACGGCGGGATTGCCGGCGGCGACCGCGGCCCAGCGGCTCTCCCAGAACGGCCCGAACGCGCTGCCCGCCGAACAGCCGCCACCCGGCTGGCGCCGGTTCCTGGCCCAGTACGCCGCCTACATGCAGATCATCCTGGTCATCGCCGGCGTGCTCTCGCTGGCCATCGGCCAGTGGAGCACCGGCGCGGTGCTGCTGCTGCTGACCGTGTTCAACGCCGCCGTCGGCATGCGCCAGGAGGGTAAGGCCGAGAGCGCGATGAACGCGCTCAAGTCCATGACCAAGCGGGAGGCCCGGGTCCGGCGGGACGGGGTCGAGGCCACCGTGCCGGCCGAGGAGGTGGTGGTCGGCGACCTGGTGCTGCTGGCCGCCGGTGACGACGTGGCCGCCGACGGCCGGATCATCGCCGCGTCCTCCCTCGACATCGACGAGTCGGCCCTGACCGGGGAGAGCTCGCCGGCCTCCAAGCTGCCGGACACGCTCGAGGACAAGGACATGGGTCCCGGCGACCAGCGGAACATGGCGTTCATGAACACGCCGGTCACCCACGGCAGCGGTGTCATGCTGGTGACCGCGACCGGCGCAGACGCCCAGATCGGCCGGATCGCCGGGATGCTGGCGGCGACCAAGAAGCAGCAGACGCCGCTGACCAAGCAGCTCAACGTGCTGACGCTGTGGATCGGCGCGGCCGCGCTGTTCACGATGGTCGTGATGTTCGTGCTCGGCCTGCAGCGGGGCCAGTCCGCGACCAGCCTGTTCATCGCGGCCATCGCGCTGGCCATCGCGGCCATCCCGACCGCGCTGCCCACCGTGCTGCAGGTGATCCTGTCGGCCGGCGCCAAGACCCTGGCCGCGGAGAACGCGATCGTCAAGGAACTGGGCTCGGTGGAGACGCTCGGGTCGACCTCGGCGATCAACTCCGACAAGACCGGCACCCTGACGATGAACCAGATGACGGTCGTCGAGGTGCTGGACGCGGAGAACCGGTACACCGTGTCCGGCATCGGGTACGGGCTCGAGGGCAGCATCCACCACGCCGTCGGCAGCGAGACCTCCATCGAGCAGGCGATCCTGCCGCTGCTGCTGGCCAGCGACTCCACGCTGGTCGACGGCAAGGTGGTCGGCGACCCGACCGAGGGCGCGATGCTGGTACTGGGGGCCAAGGCCGGATTGGACATCGACGGGACCCGCGAGCGGTTCCCGCGGCTGGCCACGCTGCCGTTCGACCCCACCTACAAGCTGATGGCGACGTTCAACCAGGCCACCGACGCGGCCGGCCGGGACGTCGTCCGGTGCTTCGTCAAGGGCGCGGCGCCCGCGGTGATGGGCCGGACGGCGAGCGGGTGGGTGCAGGGGCGTGACGTGGCCCTGACCGACGAGCTGCGCCACCGGACGCAGGCCGCGATGGACCGCATGGCCGGTGAGGGCCTGCGGGTCATGGCCGGCGCCTTCCGCGACCTGGATCCGGCCACGTTCGACCCCGCCGGCGACCTGCTGGGCTACGTCACCGATCTCAAGGTGACCTGCGTGATCGGCATGGTCGACCCGCCGCGGGACGAGTCCCGCCAGGCCGTCGCCGACGCGCATGCCGCCCACATCCGGGTCCGGATGATCACCGGTGACGACGTGAACACCGGTGCCGCGATCGCCAAGAAGCTGGGCATCGAGGGCGAGGCGATCCTGGGCACCGACTTCGCGGCGATGTCCGAGCAGGAGCGGCTGGCCCGGGTCGACTCGATCGGCGTCGTCGGCCGGGTCGCCCCCGAGCACAAGGTGCTGCTGGTCGAGACCCTGCGCAAGAAGGGGGATGTCGTCGCGATGACCGGCGACGGCGTCAACGATGCGCCGGCCATCAAGGCGGCCGACATCGGCATCGCGATGGGCTCGGGGACCCAGGTCTCGAAGAACGCGAGCCGGATGATCCTGTCGGACGACAACTTCGCGACAATCATCAAGGCCGTCGAACGCGGGCGCATGGTGTTCGACAACCTGAACAAGTTCGTCCGGTTCGTGATCATCGAGCTGGTCGCCTACGTCATCACGTTCCTGGGCGCCAGCATTCTGAACATCGCGGCCGGCCAGCCGTTCACCCCGTCGCAGATCCTCTACATCAACTTCTTCGTCAATGCCCCGCTCGGTGTCGCGCTCGGCATGGACAAGGAGGCGTCCGGACTGATGCAGCGGTGGCCCCGGCCGCGCACGGCGTCGATCATGACGCCGGGGTTGCTGATCACCTCCGGGCTCGTCGGGCTGTACATGGCGGTGACGACGCTGTTGCTGATCCAGTACGGCACCACCGAGCGCGGCGGGGCGGCGGTCGGCTCGTCGATGGGCGTGACCGCGTTCTCGCTGATGATCGTCGTCGCCGCCTACCAGGCGCGCAGCGTGACGACCGGCGCGCTGCGGATGGAGACGTTCGACAATCCGAAGCTGAACTGGACCGTGCTGGTCGAGGTCGTGCTGGCCGTGCTGATCACCCAGCTGGAACTGATGCGGCGGATCTTCGACACCGTGGCGATCGGCATGCCCGAATGGGCGTTGTCGCTGGCGCCGGCGGTCCTGCTGTTCTTCGTCTGGGAGCTGGGCAAGCTCGTCGCCCGGCGGCGGTCGCCGCATCCGGCGGGCCGGCACCACGACGGCTGAGCCCGGGGGTCACCGGGCGCGCACGCGCCCGGTGTCGTAGGCCCACATCGCGATCTCGACCCGGTTGCGGGCACCGAGCTTGGTCAGCAACGACGCGACGTGGGACTTGACCGTGCTCAGCCCGACGAACAGGTCGGCGGCGATCTCGGCGTTGGTGCGGCCCCGGGCGACCAGCGCGAGCACCTGCTCCTCGCGCTCGGTGAGCGGGTCGATCGGTCGGATCGGGGTCACCGGCGCCTGCTCGGCGAACGTCGCCAGCAGCCGGCGGGTGACGTTGGGGGCGATGAGCGCGTCGCCGTCGGCGGCGGCGTGCACGGCCTGCACGAGCAGCTCCGGCCCGGCGTCCTTGAGCAGGAAGCCGCGGGCGCCGGCGCGCAACGCGCCCACGACGTACTCGTCGAGGTCGAAGGTCGTGATCACGACGACGGCCATCGGGTCCGGCCGGTGCGGCCCGGCCAGCCGCCTGGTCACCTCGACGCCGTCGAGCCCGGGCATCCGGATGTCCACGAGCAGGACGTCGGGCCGCAACCGGGTGGCCAGGTCGAGCGCCGCGAGCCCGTCCGCCGCCTCCCCCACGACATCGAGGTCGGGCTGGGCGCCGAGGATCATCACCAGCCCGGTCCGGACCAGGTCCTGATCGTCGGCGACCACCACCCGGATGGTCCGCAGGCCACCGCCCGGCGCCGGGCCCGTCATGCCGGCGTCTGCACCGGCAGCACGGCCTCGACCACCCAGCCGCCATCGGGGCCCGGCCCCGCGGCGAGGGACCCGCCGAGCAGCTGGGCGCGTTCGGCCATGCCGAGCAGTCCGAACCCGGGCTCCGGGGCCGGGCCCGGTCCCGTCCGGCCGTCGTCGCTGCCGGAGCCGGACGGCGTCCCCCTCCCGGCGGACGTCGATCACCACCCGGGTGGCGGCCCAGGCGTGCCGGACCGCGTTGGTCAGGGACTCCTGCGCGAGCCGGTAGAGCGCGGCGTCGACGGGGCGGGCGAGCCCGGTCGGCGAACCGTCCAGCCGGACCTCGACCGCGGGGGTCGGGCCGGAGCGGGCGAGGGCCGGCAGATCCGCCAGTCCGGGCTGCGGGGCGTACTCGACGGCATCGTCGGCATCGCGGAGCACGCGCACCATCGACCGCATCTCCGCGAGCGTGCGGGACGCCTCGGACTCGATCGCGGCCAGGACCTCGACGGCCGCCTCCGGCCGGCGGGCGGCGACCACGCGTCCGGCCTGCGCCTGCACCGCGATGGCCGAGACGTGATGCGCCACGACGTCGTGGAGCTCGCGGGCCAGCGCGACCCGCTCCTGATTGCGGATCTCCCGCTGCTGACGCTGCCAGAGGTCCGCCCGGTACCGGAACACCGCCGCGAACGCGGCGACCAGCAGCACGAGGATGCTGCCGCCGACGACATCGGCCCAGCCCGCCGCGGACACGACCATCCCCAGCGCGACGACCAGGGTGACGGCCGCCGTGCCCGCGACCATCTCCCGGCCCGAACCCCAGCGGACCAGGCTGGAGAGCGGGATCAGCACGGCCGCCATCGAGTAGAGGCCGACGTCACCGGTGTCCGCGACCCACTGGAGCAGCACGAGCAGGGCGGCGGCACCCCAGCCGGACAGCGCGGCCGCCAATGGGTGGGACCGCCGGAACAGCAGGGCGGGGGCCAGCAACAGGGCGAGCAGCGTCGCCAGGACCGGCCAGGCCAGGCCCGGGCGGGCGATCCCCTCGGTGACGGCGACGACGACGAACCCGCCCACCAGCACCCGGTCGGCGGGACCGACGGGTGGGGCGCCGGCCGGTCGCGGCTCCGACCAGACGGAGCGCCCTGGCCACATCACGGGTCCAGCCTAGGGACCGGCAAGCGTCGGCGTACCCACCGAAAGGACGATAGCCGAACCGTTCCTTCGGCCGGGCGAACTCCGGCCCGCGGGCCGATGTGCCGGACGCGACGGTCGGCGACCGTGGAGTCGTTCCGACCGCCCGACGACCCCGCACCCCGATGAAGGAGCCCCCATGGCCCGACGACTGCCCGCCCCCACCCTCGACGATCACCGGATCCCGGTGAAGGCCACGCTGGTGGCGGCGTGGACGAGCTTCATGTTCCTGTACGCCTACGTCGACATCCTCGGCTTCTACACGCCCGGCATCGTCCAGGACATCCTCGACGGCAAGGTCTACGCGTTCGATCTGTCGCAGACGTTCTCGGTCTCCGCGCTGACCCTGGTGGCCGTCCCGATCTTCATGATCGTGCTGTCGGCGACCCTGCCCGCGCGGGCCAACCGCATCACGAACCTCGTCGTCGCCGGGCTCTACGTCCCGGCGACCGTGTTCAACGTGGCCGGCGGCAGTTGGCTGCTGTTCTACGGGCTGGGAGTCGTCCTGGAGCTGATCGTGCTCGCGGTCATCGTGCGGACCGCATGGGCCTGGCCCCGCACCTCGGCGGCGACCGGTCCGGACCGGGAAGCGCTCCGGACCGGGCAGCCGGCCTGACCCCGGTGTCGCGTCGGTCACCAGTCCCGGGCCGGCACCCACCAGCCCGTCACCGGCGCCCGGGACAACGGCCCCCCCCACCCGGTGGGGGCCGTTGTCGTGATCTCGGCGAGCCCGAGCACAGAGGTCCGACCCCGGTGGGATCGGACCTCAGTCGGATCCGACCCCGGTGGCCGGAACGGTGTGATGGAGTCGGTGGGTGACCACCGAGACGCGTTGCTTCCACAGCGATGGCACCGGCCGGG
>NZ_JBMDXT010000373.1:0-7588 GCF_048594475.1 Nakamurella sp.
GCCCTCGACCGGATCGCCGAGATCGCCGCGACCGACCGCTGGATTCCCGAGTTCCTGTCCATCGCGACCGCCCTGGACAACTCGGTCAAGGACCAGACCCTCAACACCCCGGCCGTGGCCACCCTGTTCCTGCTGGCCGACCAGCTGGACTGGCTGAACGGTCAGGGTGGCCTGGACTGGGCGACCAAGCGCACCGAGGACTCCTCATCCCGCCTCTACGCCTGGGCGCAGGAGCGCGAGTACACGACGCCGTTCGTCGCGCGGCCCGAGCTGCGCTCGCAGGTGGTCGGCACCATCGACTTCGCCGATTCCGTCGACGCCGCCGCGGTGGCCAAGACGCTGCGGGCCAACGGCATCGTGGACACCGAGCCCTACCGCAAGCTCGGCCGCAACCAGCTGCGCATCGGCATGTTCCCGGCGGTCGAGCCCGACGACGTCTCGGCCCTGACCGCCTGCGTCGACTACGTCGTCGAGCGCCTGTAGGAGGGGCCCGATCGGGCCACCGGTGCCCGCCCAAGGTCCGCCGATCCCCGGGCTCCGGCGTGCCCGATCCCGCTCGGGGTCACCCGGGCGGGCCGGCTCGTGACCTCGTCCGCCCGGCCGACCGGAGGCGGTCCCGCCGGGACCGGACCGCCTGCGCCGCCGCCGGTTCCGGCGACCGGTGGCGCCCGGTGGCGATCTTGTCGGGCCCGGTCGGACCGACCCGTTCGGCGCGCCTGGGCCGGCCGCGCCGGACGGCGCGATACGGTCCCCGTGACGCTTGAAAAGTGCTGCGGGGAGGAGAACGCCGATGCGTGCGCTGCGGGTCTTGGGCATGGCCGAGGACGGCGAGAACCTGCTCTGCGAGGACACCGTCACCGGCGAGGTGTTCTCGCTCCGCTCGGACGAGCGGCTCCGGGCGGCCGCCCGCGGTGAGCTCAAGGGCTCCGGCCGGCGGGCCGTCGAGACCGACCCGCAGCTGCGGCCCAAGGAGATCCAGGCCCGTATCCGCGCCGGCAAGACCGTCGCCGTGGTCGCGGCCGAGGCCGTCACCAGCGTGTCCCGCATCGAGAGCTACGCCTACCCGGTGATGCTCGAGCGGGCCAGCATGGCCGACAAGGCCCGGGCCGCGCACCCGATGATCGACGGCAACCCCACCCGAAAGACGCTGGAGGAGCTGGTCACCGCCACGCTGCGCCAGCGCGGCCAGGCCGACAGCATCCGGTGGGACGCCTACAAGCCGCAGGACGCGGGCTGGATCGTCGCGGTGCACTGGCAGGCCGGCCGCAGTGACAACCAGGCCACCTGGGAGATCCACACCGGCTCCCGGACCACCACCCTGCGGTCGCTCGACGACGCGGCCCGCGAACTGCTCGATCCGGCGCCCCGCCCGCTCCGGACCATCGCCGAGTCCGCCGGCGACCCCGCCGCCGCCCGGGTTTCCGCCGGGCCGGTCGAGGAACCGCCCCTGTTCGGCCAGCCCGAGTTCGAGCCGCCCGCGGCCGCCCCGCAGATGTCCCGGCACCCGGCCGGCAGCCGCCGCGCCGAGGTGACCGCCTCGCCGGCCGCCCCCTCGGTGGACGCTCGCCCGGGGGACACGCACCCGACGCCGAACGAGGCGCCATCGACCACGGCTGCCGGACTCACCGGCACCGATCAGACCCCCACCCGGCCCGCGCGACGCGGCCAGCGGCCCGTCATGCCAGGCTGGGAGGACATCCTGCTGGGCGGTCACTCGAAGGGCTGACCGGCGCGTCCGGCCGGCCCATCGGCGCGATGCCCGGGGCCGGGCGCTCCTCGCCCGGCCCGTCTCCGCTCGGCGCAGGGTCCGCGTCGCTGCGCCGGTCCGCGTTCGGCGACCACCTGCTCCGGGCCACGCCCGCGCCGCGGATCCACCGGCTGTCCGGAGTTGTCAGCACGTGCACCGCAACCACGACGGTGGCGATCACCGCCAGGAACTCCAGGAACGACACCAGCGGCAACGCCACAGGGGTGCTGCGCCACAGGAACGGCGCGTAGGACAGCAGCGAGCTCGCCGAGACCGCCACCGCGACCGGCCAGAACCGGCGCACGTAGAACGCGGCGACGATGGTGAGCACGTCGGCCAGGTAGAAGTAGCGCTCGTGCATCTGGGGCAGGAAGAACGGCACGGCCAGCACGACCGCGGCGGCCAGGACCACGATCTGTGCCTCGCCCAGCGGCCGGTGGCGCCAGGCCACCACGGCCAGCCCCACCAGCAGGATCGCCGCGATCACCAGGCCCAGGACCAGCCAGGCCACCGAGCCGCCCACCCACTGGAACATCGTCGGGCCGTTCTTCGTCCAGGCCCCCAGACCCGACCCGCCGGCCGTCGAGCCCCCACCGGCCCCGAACCCGCCGCCGAACCCGCTGCCGCGGCCCGCGCCGGTCCCCCCGTCGGTCACCTGAGCCGGGTACACCGCCAGCAGGCTGGACCAGGGACGGCCGGCCAGCGCCGCGGGCAGCAGCATGGCCAGGAAGGTGGCCGGCACCGCCAGCAGCGCGAGCAGTCGCCGCCGGTTGACCACCAGCACGATCAGCAGCACGGGCAGGAAGAAGATGGCCTGCAGCTTGAACGACAGGGCCAGCCCGAAGAACAGGCAGGCCCACCAGGAGCGCCCGCGGAGCAGGAAGAACAGGCTGCCCAGGCAGAACGCGGCGTACACGGAGTCGCACTGGCCCCAGTAGCCGCTGTTGACCAGCACGGTGGGCGCGAACAGGACGGCGCCGAAGGCCGCCACCCCCGGCCAGGCCCCGAACCGGCCCCGCACGATCAGTCCGGCGAAGGCGGCGAGCACCAGGTCGAAGACGATCGACACCAGCTTGATCGCCACGATCTTGGGCACCGGCAGGTAGGTCGCCACCGCCAGCAGGTACAGGTACGGCGGGTTGTAGTTCCCGATCTCCTGGCCGATCGCCCGCAGCCCGCCGCCCGCGGCCAGGGCGTCGTACCAGGGGCTCAGGAAGACCTGGTAGTCGCTGTTCACCTCGTCGACGAACAGCAGGCGGGCCGCGATGGCCGCTCCGGCGAGGACCGCCACGACCGCCAGCACGGCGATGGCGGGAACACGGGCGCGCGGGGTGTGCGCGTCCGACCTGATCGGTGTGGTCACCACGACTGAACTCCTCGCTTGCCGGTGTCATCGCACACGGTGGACGAGGCAGCTGTGAGCAGGCCCAGTGAAAGAGCCGAACCGCCGGGCTCGTGTCCCCGGCTCGGGGACCCGTGACCCGGCGGTCCGGAACCGGCTGTCCACACTCGGCGCGAGTGGGCACCCGGGAGGTGGGCCGTGCGTCAGCTGGACGGCGGATGGCCCGACCGGTGGACCACTGGCTCAGTGATCCGGATCACATGGTACTCCCATGCGCCGGTCATGGAATCCCCAGTTCGACACGTTTCCGCCGGCCGGAATCGGCCCGCGGAAAAAGCCGGTGAGGCTGTCGGAGGTCGGACGTAGCCTGGCGAGCGCCATGAGCCAGACCACCGCATCCCCGCCCACCACCGATCGCGGCACCGGTTCGTCGCGCCCGGGCGTTCCGCCGCACGTACCGGCGACCGCGAGCCTGCGCCGGCTGCTGCCGTTCGTCCGGCCGGCCCTGCCCGCGTTGCTGCTGAGCGCGGTCGCGGCCCTGGCCGCCACCCTCTGCGGGGTGGCGTTCCCGCTGGTCATCCAGCAGATCATCGACGGTCCGATCGCGCAGCGGGATCTGGCCGGTCTCTGGGGACCGGGCGCCCTGCTGCTCGTGCTCGGCGTGCTCGAGGCCGTCCTGTTCTGGGCCCGGCGCATGCTGTCCGCCCGACCCAGCATGCGGGTGGAGGCTCGGATGCGAGCCGCCATCTACGCGCATCTGCAACGGTTGCCCGTGTCGTTCCACGATCGCTGGCCGACCGGCCAGCTGATGTCGCGCGCGGTCTCGGACCTGGCGACGATCCGTCGCTTCCTCGGGTTCGGGCTCGTGTTCCTGTTCGTCAACCTGGCCACCTTCGTCGTCGGGGTGGTCGTGCTGCTGGCACTGAGCTGGTCGCTGGGCCTGATCATCGCGGCGATGGCCGTTCCGCTGGTCCTGCTCTGCTTCCGGTACGAATCCCGCTACCAGGTACTGGCCCGGCGCAGCCAGGATCAGGTCGGTGACCTGGCCGGCATGGTCGAGGAGTCGGTGCTCGGCATCCGCATCCTCAAGGCGTTCGGACGCAGCGGGCACTTCTCCCGCCGGTTCGCCGATGCGGCGCGCAGCCTGCGGGGAACGGAGCTGGGCAAGGCCTCGGTGGTGTCCCGGCTCTGGGGTTCGGTGATCGTCCTGCCGGAGATCGCGTTCGGCCTGACCCTGGGCCTGGGCATCGTCCAGGTGGCCGACGGCTCCCTGTCCGCCGGCACCCTCGTCGCGTTCTTCGGCGTCGCCCTGAGCCTGCGCTGGCCGATCGACTCGATCGGGTGGCTGCTGGCGATGACCAATGACGCCGCGAGTGCCACCCAGCGCTACTTCGAGGTGATGACCAGCCCGGTGACGATCGCCGCCCCGGCCCACCCGGTCCGGTCGCCGGCCCCCGGCCGCGGGCATCTGCGGTTCGAGGCCGTCCGGTTCCGGTTCGCCGACACCCCGGACGACCGGCCGGACCTGCTGCGCGGGGTCGATCTGGACGTCCGGCCGGGTGAGACGATCGCCCTGGTCGGGGCGACCGGATCGGGCAAGACGACGCTGACGGCCCTGGTCAACCGGTTGTACGACGTCACCGGCGGCCACATCCGGCTGGACGGAACCGACGTCCGCGAACTGGACCTGGCCGATCTGCGCCGGCGGGTCGCCGTGGCGTTCGAGGAGCCCACCCTGTTCTCGGCCTCGGTCCGGGAGAACGTGCTGCTCGGCCACCCCGACGGGAGCGACGAGGACGTCTGGGCGGCCCTGCAGCTGGCCCAGGCCGACTTCGTCGCCGGCCTGCCGTGGGGGCTCGACACCCGCATCGGCGAGCAAGGACTGTCCCTGTCCGGAGGGCAGCGGCAGCGGCTGGCGCTGGCCCGGGCCGTCGTCGGACGGCCCGAGGTGCTGGTGCTGGACGATCCACTGTCCGCCCTGGACATCCACACCGAGTCCAAGGTCGAGCAGGCGCTGCGGTCGGTGCTGGCCGGGACGACCGCGCTCATCGTCGCGCACCGCGCCTCGACCGTGCTGTTGGCCGACCGCGTCGCGCTGCTGGTCGACGGTCGCGTGGCCGCCACCGGTACCCACACCCAGCTGATGGCCACCCGGCCCGACTACCGGGACCTGCTGACCAGCCGATCGGAGGAATCCGGATGACCATCGCGACCGGCGGTGGGACGCCGCTGCCGGACCTCGATCCCGAGGCCGACGACGCCTGGCGCGGCGTCGCGGCCGAGGACACCGACGATGTCTCGGCCCACGTCGGCCTCCGGCTGCGGTCCCGCTCGCGGCGGCTGCTGGGCTCGCTGATCCGGCCCTACCGGTGGTGGGCCCTGCTCGCCGGCGTCGTCGTCGTGATCAGCGAGCTGGCGTACCTGGTCGGCCCGCTGGCGGTCGCCTACGGCATCGACTCGGCGGTTCCGGCCCTGGCCGCCGGGGACGGCCGCCCGCTCGTGCTGGCCACCGCGGCGTACCTGGCCGCGGGCGTCACCAACGCCCTGGGCAAGGCGCTGTTCGTCCGGTTGTCCGCCCGGGTCACCCAGGCGATGCTGCTCGACCTGCGCGGTCGGGTCTTCACCCACGCCCAGTCCCTGAGCCTGGCCTTTCACGAGCAGTACACGTCGGGACGGGTCATCTCCCGGATGACCAGCGACCTGGACTCGCTCAACGAGCTCGCCGACGAGGGTCTGGAGGGACTGATCTCCGGCGTGCTGTCGGTGGTCGCGGCCGCGGTCACCCTCCTCGTGCTGGACGTGGACCTGGCCCTGGTGGCGCTGGCCGCGTTCGCGCCGATCCTGCTGGTCACCCGATGGTTCCAGGGCCGGTCGCGGCGGATCTACCGGCGCACCCGCTCGTTGATCGCGGCGCTGATCGTGCAGTTCACCGAGACGATGAACGGCCTGCGGGCGGTGGTGTCGTTCCGCCGGGAGCCGCGCAACGCGGCCATCTTCGGCGAGCTGAACGACCGGAACGCCGCGGCCAACGGGGATGCCCTGGTCGCGCTGGGCATCTACACCCCCGCCGTGCGGCTGTTCGGCAACCTGAGCCTGGTCGCCACCATGGTCATCGGTGCCGTGCAGGTGATCGACGGCTCGTTGGAGGTCGGCGTGCTGGCCGCGTTCCTGCTCTACGTGCGGCGGATGTACGACCCCCTGGACGAGCTGGCCATGTTCTACAACGCCTGGCAGGGCGCGATCGCGGCGCTCGAGAAGATCTCCGGCCTGCTGGAGGAGCGGCCCGGCGTACCGGAACCGGACCGCCCGCACCCGCTGCCGGCGACCGTCGCCGGCGAGGTCCGGTTCTCCGGCGTCGAGTTCGCCTACGTCCCCGAGGTCCCGGTGCTGGCCCGGCTCGATCTGCGGATCCCGGCCGGGCAGACGGTGGCCGTCGTCGGGGCCACCGGGGCGGGCAAGTCGACCCTGGCCAAGCTGCTGGCCCGGTTCTACGACCCGACCGCCGGCACGGTGACGCTGGACGGCATCGACGTCGCCACGCTGAGCACCGCCGACCTGCGGCGCGGCGTGGTGATGGTGACCCAGGAGTCGTTCCTGTTCTCGGGATCGGTGGCGGACAACGTCGCGCTCGGCCGGCCGTCGGCGTCCCGGGCCGAGATCGAGGCCGCGGCCGACGCGATCGGGGCGGGCGGCTTCATCCGGTCGCTGCCCGACGGGTTCGACACGGACGTGCGCAAGCGGGGCGGCCGGCTCTCGGCCGGGCAACGCCAGCTCGTCGCCTTCGCCCGGGCGTTCCTGGCCGATCCGGCGGTGCTGATCCTGGACGAGGCGACGGCCTCGCTGGACCTGCCGGCCGAGCGGGCCGTCCAGCGGGCGCTGGGCACGGTGCTGCGCGGCCGGACGGCGCTGATCATCGCGCACCGGTTGTCCACCGTGGCCATCGCCGAACGTGTCCTGGTGATGGACGGCGGTCGCGTCGTCCAGGACGGACCGCCCGCCGAGCTGCTCGCCGGGCCGGGTGCCTTCGCGACCATGCACGCGGCCTGGCGGGACTCCCTGGTCTGACCAGGCCCCGGTCGGCCGCCGGGACTGTACTCCCCGGGGCGAGGCGGCTCCACGGAGCGGTAGCGGCTCCGGCGAGGCCGCGCCGGGGAGCGCAAGCGGCTCCGGCGAGGCCGCGCCGGTGAGGCGACGCCGGTGAGGCGACGCCGGGGCCTCGTCCGATGAGGCCGCGCCGGGGCCTCACCGACCGGCCCCCATCGACCCCGGCGTACCCGACCCCGCCCAGGCGCCGCCGAGTGAAGATCTGTACCCGCTCACCGAGCACCAGCCTTCACTCGAACCCGGCCGGCCCAGCCACAAGCCCGCCGCGCTCATGTCCTCGGCACCGACCCCGCCCCGCCGCCGACCGAAGACCCGCACCCGCTCACCGAGCACCAGCCTTCACTCGAACCCCGCCGGCCCAGACGCGGGGCCGCCGTACCGATCCCGCCGCACCC